>CAJTMU010000008.1 GCA_910577365.1 uncultured Oscillospiraceae bacterium
CGCCAAAATAAGTCTCAAGATAGTCCTCATTGTAATTTTCGTGAAGCCACGCAAAGCCGTAGTATTCCCCGTTCAGGAACACCGCCGCGGGCACCGCGCACTGGGTCACAGGGTAGCCGTAATCCCGCGCAAGCGCTCCCGAAAGCTCGTCGCGCACTCCCGCGAACTCACGGTCGTTAGCCCCGTTTCGCAAAACTAACCTGTCATATTTTGATATCGGCTTGCCGCTTTCAGTCACCGCATCGGGAAAGAACGGATATTCAAATTTTCCATACCTGGAATCGTACTCTCTGCGGGCAATAAGTCTTAACGATTTCTGGTCGACAACGCGGGAATACCCTCCCGAAAGCCTTACCCCCGCCGCCTGCGAGATAACATTCCTGCCGCTGCTTTCAAAAACCTCAACATAGATGTCGCGTTCTCCCTCGCGCCCGCTCATGTAATAGTTTCCCGGGGCGTTGTAGGGTATTTCCTCACCCGGGTGCTCCGCAACGTATTCGTCGTAGATCTTCCCGGGAACGGCGATGCCATATTCGTAATCATACAGGTTATAAGGATCGGTAGACAGCACGAACACCAGCGTATCCTGACTGAAACGTTCGCGAACGTCCTGCCCCACAACAAAGCTGCGGGTAAAAATTTCGGATTTTTCACCGTTATCAACGCAAATAGCTTTAATGGTAACCGCGCGCGTTTCCGTGCCAGCGTTTATGTCAATTGGGGCTATGTAGCGGTTTTTTTCCGATATAACGGGATCGCTGCCATCTGTGGTGAAATATATCTCCGCACCCTTATTCGCGCTTAGCTGCACAGAAATATTTTCCGAATAAAACGCGGCAGGCATGGAAAATCCCACCTCAGAAACAGCGTTTTTTTCACCATTCACGCTGTCGTCGCTGTCCGTGGCGTTTTTATCGGAATTGTCCGACTTAGTCGACTCCACAAGCTCTATGCTGCCGTCCTCCGCTTCTGCCACCGTTACCATAACCGGCTCAGCAGGAGAATTGCCATATATGACCGCCGCGGCTGCCCCGACAGCGACAACAGCGGCAAGAAAAACAAATCGTTTCATAAATACTGACCTTGCCGCCGTAAAGTGCGGCATTCCTTTCCAAAAATTGATTCGTTCAAGCAGAGGAGCAAAATACGGCAAATTTAATCCTGCTACATTCACTCAATAATTTCCCATATTTTGCTTAATTCGCCCTGCGCTCCATCATCTGAAAAAGCTCTGGCATGACCTTTTTCAGATTAAGAGGACGGAAAGTTGACGAATCCACAAAGCCGTGAGAGCTTGTCCCCTCCGCAATAACAGCCTCTTCTCCTTTTTTGGAGACTTTATAGGCAAACTCTATCCGTGCGGGGGTAAGGCGCGTAACCTCAGCGGTTATCGTCAAAGTATCGTCATACCGCGCGGGCAGTCGGTAACGGCAGGATATCCCCGTAACGGGGAGCATTACCCCCGACTTTTCCATTTCTGCTTAGCTCATTCCCGCTTCCTTGATAAAATCCGTGCGTGCTATCTCAAACCATACAGGGTACACCGAATGATGCACCACACCCATGCAGTCCGTTTCTGCATATCTTACGGTAATCTCGGTCTGTGACATCTTACTTCCTCCCCTTATCCCGTTTTTATCAGAATCTCTCCCTTGAAGACTGCACAAGCCTTGCGGCAAATGCCAGAGCACTGTCGGGAACCAGCTTTCCAAGAACAATTCCCGCCTTCTGCAATGCATTGGGGGTGATGATAAGACTGCCGCCGAACATATCTCTCACTGCCGTTTCCGCAAACTTCTCGCTGGACACAGGCGGTATCAGGAATTTGACCCTGGCGCGCTCCGAAAACTCCGTAGCGACAGGTCCGGGGCAGATCATCGATATCTTGACGTTGCTGCGCCGCGCGCGAAGCTCCTCCGCGACAGCCTGGGTCATGCGCACGATATACGCCTTGCTCGCGTAATAGGAGGAAAACAGCGGACCGGGTAAAAATCCCGCCATGCTTGCGGAATTGAGGATAAACCCGCAATCTCTCTTTACAAAATCCTTTAAGAACAGCTTAAAAAGTATATGGAACGCTTTAACATTCACGTCCAGCATATCCAGCTCCTGTTTAAGATCGGTTTCCGAAAACTCTCCAAAAACCCCGAAGCCAGCATTGTTAACCAATATATCTATATCATATTTTTTGACCCGCTCGTACAGCCTGAAACACTGTTCTTTATCCGTCAGGTCCGCCGCAATATACATCACCTTTACGCCGTATTTTTGCGTAAGCTCCTGCTTAAGCTCTATCAGCCTGTCTCGCCTGCGCGCTGTTATTATCACGTTTATCCCATGCTTCGCGAGTGAACGCGCGATATCTCTCCCTATACCCGAGCTTGCTCCCGTTACCAAAGCTATCATCTTAAAACCCCTTATATCAAAAATTTCGCGCTGACCCACACGCAAAGCTTCGTGGAAATTTGCGCGTCAGACAATATTCATTAAGCATTCAACTCATTCTTGCACAAGTCCTTGTTGCGTTTTACATACGCCTTTCATGAATTTAACTGTATGGACGTTATGCTGTGCAAATTTAAACGTTGAACAGAGCGTTATAAATTACCTTTTCAGATTAATATACCCAATTTACTTAATTATAACCCATAAGCCTGTACAAATTGTTTTATTGGTATATTTCAGTTCTGAAAGGTGCTAACGGCAAGCCGTACTTCCCGTATACCGTAACCTCACCGTAATTTGTCCAAAGGTAACGAACACCGCGCGGCTCGGTTAGCCCCTCTGCGAAAACCGTTATAACCTTATCGTTTATCACAGCCTTTGCAGGGACATATATACCGTCCTCACCGCATATCTCAAAGCCTTTAGGCTGTTCCCCCCTGACCTCAAAGCCGCCCTTGGCATGCTTAAAGCTCAGTTCCACACTGTCGGCGCCCCATACTGCGCTTTTGAACACGGGAGCGTCAGCCCCGTCGCAGCCGCCGTAAAATCTTGACAGAGCCTGAAGCGCAAAGCGGTGACCCACGGGTATCTTATCTCTGGGGTGAATATCATTAAATTCCCCACAGTCAATTATTACCGCGATACCCATATTTTTTACCGTGTTGAAAGCTCTCATCTGTGCTTCGCGGAGAAGACACCAGTTTTTCCAGTCCTCATCAGCTGCATAACGGTGCATAGGCAGCTGAGCGCATATAAAAGGCAGCGTATCGTCGCGCCAGTCCTCGCGCCAGTTGCGTATCATCTGAGTAAACAGCGTATAATACATCTCAGGACGGTGATCATCGCTCTCCCCCTGATAGTAAATAAATCCGGCAAGAGTATACGGGCAGACCCTTTCAAGCATACTTTCATGCAGCACGCCGGGACTCATCGGGTTTGCGGGAGAAGGTGGACCCGGATACTTGCTCTCTCCTCAGTAAGCAATGCAGCCCTCCCAATCGGGATTGGGGGTATTATTGTAATACTCTGCGCTCTTTCTCTCCCACTCGGCGTGATACGCCTGATATTCGCGGTATTCCGCAACAGCCTGCTCCTCGGTCTTGCCCTCTATTGCCCTGTCATATTCCTCAAAATATACTGCGGTTTCACCCTGGGCATATTCCCGCTTCATCCATGTTGACGCAGAACTGCCCCCCCAATTGCAGCCGATAATACCTATCGTTACCCCAAGCTTTTCGGAAAGCTCCTTTGCAAAGAAATATCCCACCGCGCTCCAGTGACGTACGCTTTCCTTGTCATCAAAGGTACGCCACGCGGATTTGTTTTCATATTCGTAAAAATCGTCGTCTTTAACGGTTCTTTTGGGCGTATAGTAATACCTAACATTGACATGACCGTCATTCTCAATATGCTCTTCTCCGTGGGTGCAGTTGCAAAGCTCATATTCCATATTGGACTGACCGCCCGCAAGCCATACTTCTCCAACGGCGACATTATAGAACACTATGCTGTCTTTTCCGTCGGTTATGTACATCTCCGTGCTGTCGATCTCCGACATCGGCGGAAGCACCGCCAGCCACTTTCCGTCCTTTACCGTGCATACTGCCCTTTTTCCGCAAATCGTAACAGTAATCCTTGTTCCGTTTTCACCTGTTCCGAAAACGTTTACATTTTTTCCGCGCTGCAACACCATATCATTGCTGAAAACGCGTGCAACTTTAAAATTTGGCATAAGATGTCCTTTCTATAAATGACGTTTACAAACGTTATGGCAGACTGTATAAAGTGTTGATCTAATCTGAATTTTTTAATTTGAAATTTTCCGCACCCCGCCTGAATACGCAACACTTCGCTTCGCTGCGTGCTGTGCATTCAGGCTCTCGAAAAAATTTCCTGCGTCAACGTTGCGTTGTTACAACTTTTTATACAAGCTGAAATAACGTTTACAAAAGTCATCGGATTGTTGTTTAATTTTTATTTTTGCTTCGGATTCTATCCGAAAAACATTCTTTTTTTATTTTACTGCTTTTTGCTCTAAAAGTCAATAGCTAAGCGGAAAAAAGCTTTGATAAAACTGTCATTTTACATTGGAAATTTATGACGTATTACTTTCAGTCAATTTACGACACAAAAGAATTTTTTTAGATATACTGTACAAACTATATTTGAGGTGATATATAATGTCCAAACAAGGAATGAAACGATATTACGACACCCCTAAAAGCCCTGTCGCTCCCGTTCCCGAAATACAAGGAAAAGCCAAAACAACCAAGGAACGCGCCAACCCGATAATAGCGGGAACAAAGCCGCCTGCACAGAAAGTGTGGCATTCCGAGCCGCATTCGTTCGGACTGACAGACAGCGAAAAGCCCATTTCCGACCTTTACCCTGTCATTGATACCGATCTGGCTCGCGATAATCTGGAAAACGATATTCCCGACGCGGACAAACAGGATCTGGAATAAAAATCAGCCGCTCCTTTATTTAAGTTAAGGAGCGGCTGACATATTTCATATTCCGTCATTCGGACGCGCCTTAAGCGCGCTCTAATTGCTGAGATAGGATTTCACCAGCACCTGCAGCAGCTCATCACGGTCAATATGACGTATAAGACCTCTTGCGTTATTAAATGTAGTAATGTATGTAGGATCCTCTGAAAGAATATATCCCACAAGCTGATTTATGGGATTGTATCCCTTTTGCTTCAGCGCGTCATAAACCGTGGTGAGAATTTCCTTCATTTCGTTTTCTCTGTCCTCATGCACCGAAAAGGTCATTGTTTTATCAAACATAATATCTCCTCCTTGTCCGATTTTTTCGGAAAATATATTATTAATTATTCTGTCATGATACTATTATACACTTTTCGTCGAAAAATTACAACACGCTTTCCCGAATAACAAACATTAAACTTATAAAATCTATGATTATCACAAAAAAAAACGTTATCTCTTGTAATATTTTCACAAAAAGCAATTACCAAAATTCACATATTTATAAAATTTGCTAAAACACTTGTATATTGAAGTTTTTTATGTTATAATATTTAGAAAGAATGTTTAACTTTGGTCATAATCAAGTTCAAAGTTTTTTTGAAATTTTATACAGGAGGAGTTTTCAAAAATGGCAGTCGGAGATGGCGGTTTCAGTACCAGAGCCATGGGCTTTGATAAAAGCGAGGTAAACGAGTACATAAGCAATCTGCGCAAAAAAATGAACGAGCTTACAGCGGATATGAACGAAAAGGCGAAGCTGGCAGAAGAAGCCCAGAAAACAGCGGAGTCTGCTGACAGACGCGTTAGAGAAGCCGAGGAAGCCGGCGAAAGCAGGGCGAGGGAGCTTGAGGAAAAACTCGCGGGTCAGCAGTCTATCGGAGACAGTCTGAGAAAACAGGTAGATGAATTTAAGCAAAAGCTTGAAGAAGAAAAACGTAAAATGTCCGATATGCTGAAAAACGGCAAGGGCGTCAATGCGGAGGCGAAAAGAGCATATGCGGAGATCATCAATAAAGCAAACGATGACGCAGCGGAGATCGTTAAAAAGGCTAAGGGCGAAGCTGCGGAAATTATTTCCGAGGCAGAGCGCAGGGCGGCGAAGACCAATGAGCGGCTGACGCGCTTTATGTCAGCGCTTTCGGAGCAGCTTGCCGTTATAAACGGAGGTTACATAGCTGTTAACAGCAGCGCCGCCGAGCTGTTGGGCAAATCCATGCCAGAAATCAGTTTTGATTCCAATGCCGTTCCCGATCCCTCCATTACGGCGGCTTACTCCGCTATGGGAGCTGCTCCAATTTTCAGCGCCGCTTTGCCATCAGCAGAAAACAACTACGATTTGGATGAAACAGAGCCGAACGAGGAGATTTCAGGCTCAATGGAGGATATTGTTGCCGTTGCTTCAGCTGCCGCGGCGGAAATAAATCCCGATTATGAGATAGATGAACCTGATAACTTGGGCGATATGATAGAGTTCGGCGCAGGCTGGGGCGGCGCGGCTGCCAATTACGAAGAAACATCTCCCAAAACCGAAGACAAAATCGAGTTTGGCGCAGGATGGGGCAGTGCATTGTCAGATGAAAAAACCGGAGTGCAGCCTGCAGAAGCGGAAGCCGGCGGATTTGCCGACACGCTTGACGATATGTTCAGCGCAATGGCATCAGAAGGCGCTGACGACGATATGACTACCGATCTCTCGGGAGGCTTCGGCAGCTTTGATGAAACGGAACCTGCAGCTGAAGCAAATGAGCTTGAAAGCTTCGGAGCTGATTTTGCAGATTTTTCCGGAGTCGCAGATCTTTCCTTTGGCACGGGTGACGAGTCCGAACTTGGTGTAACCCCACTGGATAACTCTGACAGCGGCATGGGCAGCTTTGACCATGATTTCACCAAGGATCTTTTGGCACAAACGATTGCCAGCGGCAGTTTGAGCGGAGATATGGACGATTCGCTTCGTGAAGCGGTGATGAGCGCCTCGGAAAAATTCGCGGTTCAGCCACTGGATAATGACAGCGATATGCTTGGCAGTCTGAATATGGACGAGGGTGATTTTGACGACCCCATGCAGGCGCTCAGGGAAGCGAGTGCGGCTCTGGACGGCGGCTTTGAGTACAGTTCACCTGACAACGCTCCTATTATGACTAATATGGGCGGAAGCAACCCTTGGGACGATCTTCAGAAGCAGCTTGAACAATTGGAGCAGTCAGGCGCTATGTCCTACACCTCAGAGGAAACCGAGGACTCCGATGAACCTGCAACTCCATCTGCCGATGACGCGTCAATATGGAACTTCGGAGACATCGATTCACAAAGTGATGGCGGCGATGATGATATGAGTTCCGATATATTCAGCGGCTTCGGCGGCTTCTGACAGCCTAAATAAGCAGAATACAATCTCATACGCAGACCGAATTTGTTCGCGGAGCGTTCCGCTGTCATTTCCGTCTTGAAGCGGTTCTGGCAGCGTGTGCTCCCGCAGATTCGGCTTTCGGTTTTTAACGGATATAAAGGATGTATGGTATAAAATGATAAAATTAAATACAACGGAATTGAAAGATAAAGCAAGAACTCTCCGCGCGGGAGACAAGGTGCTGCTCAGCGGCACGGTATACACTTCCCGCGATGCCGCGCACAAGCGAATACGAGAGCTTTGCGAGCATGGCGGTGAGCTGCCTTACGCACTGGAAGGCGCGGCGATATACTATGCGGGTCCCACCGCTGCCAAGGAAGGAATGGTCATAGGTTCGTGCGGTCCGACCACCTCCGGTAGAATGGACGTGTACTCGCCCGATATGCTTGACATGGGGCTTTCGGCTATGATCGGCAAGGGAGAGCGCAGCGAAGCGGTCTGCGAGGCTATCCGGCGTAACGGCGCGGTTTATTTCTGCGCGATAGGCGGGGCGGGTGCATTGGCGTGCAAATGCATAACAGAATGCGAGGTCATTGCTTTTGAAGATTTAGGATGCGAAAGCGTTAAAAGGCTGACATTCACTGAATTTCCGCTGATTGTAGCTATTGATTGTGTTGGAGGTAATATTTTCTTGGAAGGAAGGAAGTCTTTCGACCACAGTCGTGAAATTGTGTAACAAAAATGGGTTTTTTCCACGAATTTTTGGTCTTTTTGCATAAAATAACGGCGTGTGTTTCATAAAAAAAATGGTATTTTCGAGATTTCTGTTTTTTTTATTGACAAATCAGCTCTAAAATGCTATAATCTAAATGTTGAATGTCATGATGATTTCTTCAATTGACATGAATTTTTCTGGTCGGACTTCCTCTTATCGGACAGATCAGGCTTAAGGTGTGCGGAGGACTATATAACCGGCAAATGACGGATTTTTCTGTATTCAGCGATGAACAGCTTATTGAAAGCAACCTGATGACCGAGCTTCTTTCAAGGTATGTGACGTTGGTATTCTCGATGGCAAGGAAATATTCCGCATCGGCGGATTATGAGGAGCTTGTTTCGGACGGTATGCAGGCGCTTATCAGCGCGGTTTCAGAATACAATTCCGCAAAAGGCGGTTTCAAGGCGTTTGCTGCGGTCTGTATCGCTAACAGAATGAAGAATACCGTAAACAAGGCTGAGCGCCGAGCGTCAAAAATGTCTGATGAGGAAATGGAACTGCTTCCTGACACAGCGCCATCTCCTGAGGAACGGGTAATAAGCCGCGAAACCTCAGAGGAGCTTTACAGACTTATTCTGAAAGAGCTTACGCCGCTGGAAAAAGCATGTATTGACGGAGTTGTGATGGGGCTTTCCTATGCTGAAATAGCAAAGAAGCTCGGCACAGATAAAAAATCCGTTGACAACGCAGTCACCAGAGCGAGAGCAAAGCTGCGCAGGCATTACTCGGATTTGATTTAACGCGGTTTTACCGCGTAGATATGACCCAATAGCTTAATTCAAGAGCGTTGTTTCACAAAGGTGTCGGTGGAAATCCGACTGGGTAAATTTAATGTTAAGAGGTATTACTATGTACACAGACAAGACTTTAAAGTGTAAGGATTGCGGCGCTGATTTCGTGTTCACCGCGGGTGAGCAGGAATTCTACGCGGAAAAGGGATTCGTAAACGAGCCGCAGAGATGCAAAGCTTGCCGCGACGCTAAGAGAAGTGCAGGCAGAGGTGCCAGAACTTTTTTTGAAGCTACCTGCGCAGGCTGCGGCGGTGTTGCAAGAGTTCCCTTTGAGCCTAAGGGAGACAGACCCGTTTACTGCAGCGAGTGCTTCGCTAAGCAGAGAGAAGAGTAATCTTTTCGGATCAAGATACATGGGCAATACCCCTGCATTCTTCCGTCTGGGCGAAAACAATTAGAAATCGGCTGTGCTTTTTTGGTACAGTCGATTTTTTATATGAAATATAAAGGTTTTTTCTCCTATATTAGTAACCAAATTCTATGAATCGAATAAAATGTATTAACAGGAGCGCCGCGCGGGCAGGTGCTCGCATGGGCGGAGGTGTACGGTATGAGAGGAAGATTTCCGAAAAGAAGAAAGGGGTGCCGTACCGGCGTAGCACTGGCGGTAGTGGCGTTCTTTGGGGCGCTGATGTGCTTATCTTTTTTTTCGGTTAAGCTTCTGCTGTTTATACTTGCCGTACTTCTGATTATTCTGGGCATTTTTCTGCTCAGGCTTTGAAAGGAGCATACATATGAAGGTGGTAGTGGTAAAAAGCCCGAAGCTGTTCGCGGGGCTGCTTAGGCTTATGTTTGGCATTAAAAGAGAAGCCGCGAACGAATAACGCCGATCCCGCGCTGTAAAGCGCGGGATATTTCATATTTAAGTGGGTTTATTACAGTATTTGCCTTAAAAGCTCATAAATCTTGTTTTTTTTCGCAAGATCATCAGAGAACGCCGTCGCGCCGCCGCACGCCGTACCCAGCTTAAGCGCGTATTCATAATCTCCATCAGAAAGACCCGCAATAAATCCAGCTACCATGGAATCTCCCGCGCCAACGGAATTTCTTACCTGTCCGCAGCACGCAGCGCACTTGTGCAAGGCTCCGCTGCCGTCTATCAGCAAAGCTCCGTCGCCCGCCATAGAAACAAGCACATTCTCAGCGCCCATCTCCTTCAATTTAAAAGCATGTTCAATTACCTCGTCGGTCGTACTCAGCTCTTTCCCGAACATTTCGCCCAGCTCATGGTTATTCGGCTTTACCAGAAACGGCTTGTATTTCAGCGTGTTCAGCAGAAGCTTTCCCGCGGCGTCTACCGCGACACGGACATTCTTGCCCGAAACAAGCCGCAGTATCTTTTCATAGGTATCGGCGGGCAGACTGTTCGGGATACTTCCCGCAAGCACCAGAATATCTTCGTCTTTTAGCTCGCCAAGCTTGTCATACAGCTTCTCGGCGGCGCTTTCGGATATCTCCGGTCCCTGCCCGTTTATCTCCGTTTCCTCCCGAGCCTTTATTTTTACGTTTATCCTTGTGCAGCCGCTATCCAGATAAATAAAATCGGTTTCAACACCGCGAGCATGCACGCCGTCCTCGACAGCCCTGCCCGTAAAGCCGGCCGCGAAGCCCAGCGCAACGGACTTAATCCCAAGCTCCGCCAGCACCAGCGAAACGTTTATCCCCTTGCCACCGAAATATATCTGCTCCGACTTTGAGCGGTTAACTTCCCCCGCGGCAACGTTATCCAAACGAACCACATAATCTATCGCGGGATTGAATGTCACAGTGTATATCATCGCAAAAGCTCCTTAAAAGTTTTTATTCCGCCCGTTCGTCGGATATTACGCTCGAAAACGCGGTCTTTACGTTTACTCCCGAAAGCGCGCCGATACGCCCCGCAAGCGTAGATATCGTATCCTGCGGAGCGTCTATCGCTATGCTTATGATGTTTATTTTCCGCTGCTTATAGGGGATACCCATTCTGCCGATTATATATTCGCCATATTCGTGAAGTATTTCGTTCAGCCTTTGCACGGTGTCTCCGTTTTCAACTATAATACTCATGACCGCCACTCTTGTCGCCATACGCTTCCTCCATCATAAAGCCGCACAAACTGGGTGCGGCGCTATCTGAAATAAAGTGTTGTTCAAAACCAATTTATTTTAAACAAAATTTTCCTCGGTCAGCCTGACAAGGCTAACTCCGCCTCGCGAAGCAAACCGTGTCAGGCTCTCTTGAAAAATTTTTTTGCCTAAACATCGCACTGCATAACTATTTTAGCACAACCAAATGGATTTGTCAATACTGGTAGCATAGCACCACGATGTCCTCAGGCGTAAAGATCTCCCGCGGTATCCTTGTAATATTCCGCCTGAGCCTCCCACAGCGCCATATATACCCCGCCTTTTGCAAGCAGCTCCTCATGAGAGCCGCGCTCCGCTATGCCGCCGTCCTCCATGACGGTTATCTCGTCGCAGAAGCGGCAAGAGGACAGGCGATGCGAGATGTAGACGGCGGTCTTCGTGCCGACTATCCCGTTGAATTTGGTGTAGATATCGTGCTCGGAAATCGGGTCAAGAGAAGCGGTAGGCTCGTCAAGAATTATAAAGGGTGCGCTCTTGTATATCGCCCGCGCAAGGCAGAGCTTCTGTGCCTCGCCGCCCGATATCTCCACGCCGCGCTCGTCAAACTGCTTATAAAGACAAGTCTCAATGCCGTTTTCCATTTGGGAGAGCCGCTCGCCCAGACCCGCTCTTATCACGCAGTCCTTTACCTGTTCTACTTCGTAATCCGTATCCGCCGCGACATTCTCCGCAATGCTGAACGAAAAAAGCTCTGAATCCTGAAACACCACTGAGAACAGCGCCATGTAATCCTCATAGCTGTACTTTTTTATGTCTATGCCGTTGAGGGTTATCTCGCCCTCGGTGGGGTCGTAGAGCCTGCACAGCAGCTTTATCAGCGTGGATTTTCCGCAGCCGTTTTTCCCCACCAGCGCCATCTTTTCGCCTATCCTCCATTTGAGATTTACGTCCTTGAGAACAAACTGTTCCGATTTAGGATATCTGAACCATACGTGCTTAAATTCAAATTCGTATTCATCGTCATCGCGCTTTTCGGTGGGAATGGTGCCCTTGTATTTTTCGTCGGGGATATCCACGAAATCGTAAACGTACTGCACGAACTCGGTATCTATCAGCATACTGCCGAAGCCGTTGGTAATGGCGCTTATGCCCTGACGTATCCTTGAAAAATACATCACGAAGCTCACTATCTCGCCTACGGTAAGTATGCCCGTAACTACCCTCGCCGCCGCGAAGCCGTACAGTATCAGGCTCGAAGTCATCAGCAGCAGCCCTATCACGGCATTTGACTCATAAATGCCCAGCAAACCCTTTTTCCAGCCGTTCAGTCTGTCCCTGACATTGCGCTCATATTCGTTTGTTATCAGCTCCTGCTCACCATAAACGCGGACGTCCTTTCCGTTGCGGTAGTTGCGTATGATATCCTCGAGGTAGTGGTGCGCCGTCCTGCCGTATTGCAGTATCGCGCGGTCGTTGTTGACCTTAAGCAAGGGCTTATAGCCTCTTTTGCTGTTGTAAATACCTCTGATTATTTCGATAAGCGCTACCGAAACCGCCGCCGCGAGCAATCCCCACGCCGAGCTTACAAATCCCGCGAAGCCGTCAAGCCCCGAAGCGGTGCGGAATGCCAGCGGAGCGATAATGATTATTCCCGCGATAATGGAAACAAGACCCACGCCGCAGTCCAGAAAATTGTATATAAATCTCTGCATTCTTGCAAATCCCTGCTGCGCGCGTTGATGCTTGATATGGGTATCGGGGTCTTCGATGTGAACGAAATCCATATCGATTATTTTCCGCCAGATTATTCTCCGCATACTCGCCTTATAGCGGAACAGATGAGATTCGGTGCGCCTGTCAATCGTTTGTATCACTATGAATATCGCAAGCTCCGCCACCGTGGTCACCGCCATAAAAACAAGTATGTCCCGCCACGGACGCGCGGACACCACCAAATCGATTATATTCGACACAATGTAAATATGCAGAAAGCTCTGCGCCGCGTGAAGCAGCTTTCCCGCGGAAATGCGCGCGGTGCGCCCCTTGTCCATTTCCTCAATCATTAAAATGCCGCGCTTTATAACGGCGAATTTTTCCTTAAAGGTCATCTCGCTCGCCCTCCTCTTTGTAATAGCTGCTCTGCATTTCAAACAGCTCCGCGTAAGTCCCGCCGAGCCTCATAAGATCCTCATGAGTGCCCTCCTCGGCAATGCCGCCGTCCGCTATCAGAATAATTCTGTCGCAGAAGCGGGTCGAGGCAAGCCTGTGCGAGATAAACACGCTTGATTTGTCCTTTGCAAATTTGGAGTAGCTCAGATACATCTCCTGCTCCGCTATCGGGTCAAGCGCCGCCGTAGGCTCGTCGAGCAGCAGCACGGGCGCGTCCTTGTACAGCGCCTTTGCCAGCGCCAGCTTCTGCATTTGTCCGCCCGAAAGGTCGGTCGCGTCGTCGTACACTGTTTTGCACAGGCGGGTGTGCTCCTTTTCGGGCAGGCTCATCACCTTTTCATAAATGCCCGATTTTTTCATGCAGTCGCATACCCTTTCATAGTCGGTTTCCTCAGCTTTGCGCGACGAGATATTTTCAGCGATTGAAACGGGAAGCACCGTGATATCCTGAAAAACCGTGCTGAAAAGTCCGAAATATTCAAGACGGCTGAACTCGCTTATCGGCGTGCCGTTCAGCAATATCTCGCCCTCCGTCGGCTCGTAAAGCCCGCACATCAGCTTTATCAGCGTGGTCTTTCCCGCTCCGTTAAGTCCCACCATCGCCAGCCTTTCGCCCTTGTTCAGCCTGAACGAGATGTTTTTTATGGTAGGCTCCTCCGCGCCCGAATAGGTATAGCTCACATTGCGGAATTCTATCTCGCACCGACCCTCGGGCAGCGCCTTTCCCGCGGGAGCGGAGAGGCAGTCCTCCTGCTCCAGATAGCCGCGCAGATAGCAGACGTTGTTGGAGAGCCACTGAAACGCGCTTATCTTGTCGCACCACTGCCTTATCGCGTCGGACAGCATGAATACCGAGTTGAAGTACAGCACGAAATCCCCCGCGCCTATCTGCCCGTCGATAACCAGCCATATCACATAGATATACGCCGCGAAATTCCCCAGCGCCGCGACGATATGCCCGAGAATATCGTGCCGCCACGACCATTCGTCCTGCTGCTCATACCAGTTCAGCCGCTTGGCGAACACCCTGTCGTAAACCTTTTCCAGCCACCGCTGCATTCCGAATATTCGGATATCCTTGGCGGCGCTGTAATCCGAATCCGTGCCGATATAGGTTATGTATTTAAGCTGGCGGTCGAAGGTCTGCCAGTTGTCCGCCATATTCCACACCCACTGCATTTTGTGCTTGTTGATGTAATATCTCGCCACCGTCGGAACGCCGATCACAAGCACCAGCAGCGGGCTGAGCATGGATAGTATCCCGCCGAAGGACAGCGCGTTCAGCGCGGCTATCATAGTGTCCCCCAGCATATCCAGCGCGGAATTGCTGATAACGTTCGCCGCCGTATCCGCTTTGCGCAGCATATCGCTGACCCTCGGATCCTCGGTCTTTTCATATTTTATATACATTTTCTTGCGCATAAGCCTGTTGTAAAGCGAATAACTGTAAGAATACGACCCCACCATGCTCGAATACAGGGAGCAGCAGTACATGAAAAACGTCGCGAGCTGTCCCCCCGCTATCACCGCTGCGGCGGTAAGCCCCGTTCCCGGCGACATATCGAGAGCGAACTCTATCACCAGCTTATCGGTGAAGGTGAGGCACAGGGCGTTCGCCATGCTCATGACCACGTTTATCAGCGTCGCGGCAAACAGTCCGCGCGACGTGCGCCATGTGTCCCCGAGCACATAAAGCATATTCACCGCCGTGCCATACTTCATTTTCTTCTGTTCCTCGCGGTACTTGCGCCCCGACTCGGCGCGTTTCTCCTTAGTGTATTTCGCGATTTTTACCTTGTTCATAATGCCTCCCGACTTAAATTAGAATTTTCCGAACCGTGACAGTTTGCTTTGCAAGCTGTTATTATTCCTCAGCGAAAGATCCACTCCGCTTCGCTACGTTGCACTTGCGCAAAGACTTTCGGAAAATTCCTGCTTGGGCGTTACGCAGCAGTCCTTTGGGCGCTCTTTTGCTGCGCGGGCTTTTTGCCGCCGTTTTTTGAGTGCTCCCCTTTGCTCCGAGTTTTTCGCGCTGCTTTGAGCCTTTGTGTCTTTTAACTCGCCCTTTTGATTTCTGTGCTTATTATATCACAAAAAATATTGCTTGTGTTGATTTTGGAACGAAAGGTTAAAATACGGAACGAATTGCTTTTTATGAATTTTTGGAGGCAGCATATCGGTCATATGCCGTTATAATATTGCAAACATATTAAAAGTCCATCAAAAACTTTTTTGCGGCATACGCATAATTAACATAAACATAGAGGACAATAACAACACATTTATACTGTTGCCAACTATCGCAATTATCGTTTGCCAAATATTTACTACCAAAAATACGCAAACAGTTCTGATATGGAGTGATTTTAATGATAACATTTTTATGCGCGCTGTTGATTCTCCTTCTAGGATATTATATGTACGGAAAGCTTGCCGAGCGGGTGTTCCGCCCCGACGACCGCCCCACGCCCGCCATGAACCACCCCGACGGAGTGGATTATGTACCCATGAAAACATGGCGCGTTTTTCTGGTTCAGCTGCTGAATATCGCGGGCACGGGACCTATCTTCGGCGCACTTATGGGTGCGGTATTCGGACCTGTCGTGTATTTATGGATAGTGTTCGGCTCGATACTCGGCGGCGCGGTTCACGACTACATGAGCGGCATGATATCGGTGAGAATGAACGGCGCATCTGTATCGGAAATCGTTGGAAAATATCTTGGAAAAGCCGCCAAGCTGATAATGCGGATTTTCTCGGTGATACTGCTGATATTGGTCGGTACGGTATTCACGACAAGCCCCGCCGCGCTGCTGGCAAGGCTTACTCCGTCATGGGCGAATTCGCTGTTCTGGGTGGCGGTGATACTCGCGTATTATTTTCTTGCAACATTGCTGCCGATCGATAAGCTGATAGGAAAATTGTACCCGATTTTTGGCGGAGTGCTTATCGTTATGGCGGTAGGTATCATGGCGGGACTGATGATAGGAGGCTATTATATCCCCGAATTACGGATAGCCAATCTTCACCCCGACGGCAAGCCCGTGTTCCCGTATATGTTCATAACGGTGGCTTGCGGCGCTATATCGGGATTTCACGCCACACAGTCGCCGATGATGGCGCGCTGCATAAAATCCGAAAGGCACGGCAGAAAGGTGTTTTACGGCGCGATGATAGCCGAAAGCGTTATCGCGCTGGTTTGGGCAGCCGCGGGTGTAGCCTTTTACGGTGCTACGGGCGGCTTGCAGGAAGCACTGGCAGATCTTGGGCAATCGGGCGTCGTTTATGATATTTCCGTATCGCTGCTCGGAGTTGTCGGCGGAGCGCTGGCAATAATCGGCGTGGTGGTCTGCCCCGTTTCCTCGGGCGATACCGCGTTCAGAAGCGCCCGCCTCACCATCGCGGACTGGTTCAGGTTTGACCAGTCAAAATTACCGAAGCGTATAGCTATCACCATTCCCCTGCTTGCTGTCGGCGCGGTGCTGACGCAGTTGGATTTCGACGTTGTATGGCGATATTTTTCATGGAGCAACCAGACGCTTGCAATGATAACCCTCTGGGCTGCCGCGGCATACCTTGTTCAAAGCGCCGAAAACCGTTGGTATTCGCTGATATGCGCACTTCCCGCGGCGTTTATGTCGGCTGTATCCTGCACCTATATTCTTATGGCGGACGAGGGCTTTAAAATTTCCGCAAAAATCGCTTACCCGATAGGAATATGCTTTGCGGCTGCTTGTGGAATTCTGTATGCCCTTAAATGCTCTAAAACACCATACGCAAATAGAAGGAAAAACGGCGCATAAGCAAAACCAAATTTCCCCATATAACGAGTTCAAGCCACCGACTATGTCGATGGCTTCTGCCTGTATGTAAGGCTGACCTAAGCTATGTTGCTGCAAAGATATGTTAACCTAAAGCCGATTATTTAAAAAATTTTAAAATTTCCGTAAGCACGCGCCGTTCGCTGCGCTCACTCCGCGCGATTGCGGAAACCGGTCGGAATTTGCAAAGCAAATTCCGACCTTTTTTGAAATTTCATGCGCCGACGCTGCGTTGTCAATAGGCTTCAGCTATATTGACTTTAATTTTGTTATGTGTTATAATAAAATATTATCAATTTATTACAAAAAGGAGAGCATCATGAAAAGAAAACTTGCGATAATCCTATGCGCGGCAATACTCCTGACAAGCTGTAACAAAACTTCGGAAAATATCCCGCATGAGCCTACGAACGATATACCTGATATAACGGAGAGTGCTGAAAATCCCGTCAGTTCCTTTGAGGAACCGTCTGCGGAAGCCCCGCATACCATTCACGCGCCCGATGAAACAAGCGGCGCTGCCGCCGAGGAAGATAAAACCGGGTTTGACAATTCGGATTGGATAACCCCGAAATTATCCCCCGAAAAAGTGACCTATACCCTATCGGGAGCAGTCAGCGCGGAAAAAATCGCCGAATACGCGGGGTATGATATAGATTTTGACGTAACAGCGTTAGATTATTATGAAAGCAGTGTTGAATATGTCGAACGCTGCTATGAGGGAGAGGAACTTGAAGAAATACGCGAACATAACTACATTTTAAAATCTAACCCGTCATTCCACTATTTGGGAACAGAAGCGGCAGACTGGCTCGCCACGGTAAGTTATGGAATCTATGCTGGTGAAGCCACTTCTTTTGAAAGGCTGTTTCTGGTAAAGGACGGTGAGGTCGTAAGAGAACTTGAACCGTTAGAGGACTGGATACTGGCGGCATATTGTGACCGCGGAGAAATTTACCTTTCAAGTGCTGTAAACGGTCTGCTTAAAACGAATATCGCCACAGGAGAATCGCACGTTATATTGAAGCAAGATATTCAAAACGACGGCTGGGGAATGATCGCCGCAATAAACGAGGATTACATAGTTTACGGCGGCAGTATGCAGAAAATCCTTGTGCGTGAAACAGGCGAAATTATTGACCCCGATATCAACTGGAACGGAATGTCTTCGCTGCCGCTCATTCTTTCCGATGGCATGATATATTATACCGACTGGCGCGGAGAGTACCACAGCTACGATATAAAAAAACGCGTCATGACCGACGGCGACAGTCATAATCTGAGCAAGATAACGGGGTACGACTATTCCGACAAATGGAGCGTGGCTGTTGAGGAATCAAAGACTCCTGCGATAAGGGTCGTTAATCTTTACGACGGCTCGGAACGGGTGTATAATTTGAGCGCTCTCGTCGGGGATATTTCACGGGAGGAGCTGGCGCGCTATAATACGGATTACATATTTGACGGCGACAGACTGTGGCTTCACAATTGGAACGAGCTTTTCTGCTTTGTGCTGAACCTTGAAACCGGAGAATCCGCCGATGCGGAGCTTGGATTGATAAAACACAACAACACCTTTATTTCCAAGGGGAAATTCAAAGTGATGGATGATGATATTCTTTACGCCGCCGACGTAAATTACCCCGTTTAAAAGCGAAAACATATTTTCAATTCCTGCCTCTGTCGGCATTGTGCCCAACAAATCACGGCGGTAACATTGCAAAAATATTCAAAATGCAAAAGAAAAGGTTACAATTTGGATACAATTTTGAAATACGCTGTAAAACGGTTGACTTTTTGCCTGATTTGGAGTATAGTATTAGAGTATAGAACTATATCCGAAAGGTGAAAACCTATGATCAAAGACACTACTCTCTGTATGGGCTGCATGAACGATAAGACCTATGACGGACCATGCAAGCTCTGCGGATACCGTGACGATTCCCCCTGCATACCAGCCTACCTCGCTCCCAAAAGCTTCCTTAACGAACGCTATATCGTTGGAAAGCTGCTTAGCTACAACGGCGAAGGCGCTACCTATATCGGCTTTGACAGCGCCGCGGGGATAAAGGTCACAATAAAGGAATTTATGCCCGACACCCTCTGCTCAAGAAAGAAGGGAGAGGCGGAGATTGTCGTAAACCCGGGCATGATGCCGCTTTACAAAACCTATATGTCGGAATTTGCCGACCTTGGTAAATCCCTGATGAAATCCCGCGGAATGTCGCATATACAAACCGTGCTGGACGTTTTCTACGAAAACAACACCTGCTACACCGTCTATGAATTTATAAACGGCATAACGCTTAAGACCTACCTTGCCAACTCCGCAGGGGAAATGTCGTGGGAGCAGGTAAAGGAGCTTTTCCCACCCATACTCACCACCATAAGCCTTATACATTCCGCGGGAATAATCCACCGCGGAATATCGCCGCAGACGATTTTTGTCACGGACAAAATGGAACTTAAGCTGACGTGATTTTCAATCTCCGCCGCACGCACCACCAACACCGAAATAGCCTGCGAAATATTTACGGGCTATGCCGCGCCGGAGCAGTATACAAACGAAATAAACGGAACCTGGACGGACGTCTACGGTATCGCGGCGGTGCTGTACCGTGTTCTTACGGGTGCCAATCCGCAGGAAGCAATAGCGCGCACAGGCGGCAGTATGCTTGAGCCGATGATGATAAACCGCAACGTTCCCACAAACATATCAAAGGTCATAATGAGCGGTATGAGGCTCTCCACCGAATCACGCATAAGAAGCATAACCGAATTTGTAGACAAGCTTTTCGCGCAGCCCAAATACACGGGAGACGGTAAGCCCATGCAGGAGCGCCCGCTTACTAAACAACAGAAGAAAAAACTCGCAAAGCAGCGCAAGGAGCGAGTTAAAACACTTATAGTGCTTGGCATAGCAGGTGTGGTGCTGATAGCTTTTGCGATAGTGTTTGCCATGACCCTTAGCGGTGCTTTTGCGCCGCAGCCGAATGACACGTCCTCGGGCATGGATGACATAAGCAGCACCACGAGTGAGATATCCGATAAAACAGACGATAACGACACGTTGGACAGTACCGCCGGTGAATCGAATGAAGCGACCTCCGTTCCCGAAGTGCCGGACAGTTCGAGCATTCCAGATACTTCAAACACGGTTGCGGGCGCGAATATCTCCCTACCGAACTTCACCAACCGCAGCTATGAGAACACGGTTTCCCGCTATGAGGGCACGTTTACTTTCATTCCTACTTATGAGTACTCCGAGGAATACTCCGCAGGAATGATGTACGACCAGTCGATAGCTGAGGGTACTATGGTTTCCGAGGGAACGCAGATAGCAGTAAAGGTAAGCAAGGGACGCAGCCTTGTTCCGCTTCCCGACTATGCCGACACAAATCTTCCCGAATATATAAACAAGCTGAGCAGCATGAATATAAAGTACTCCGTAAAGAGCAAGCGCACCAACGATGTTGAAGACGGATATGTGGCGGAATGCAGCAAGGAGGTCGGTGACCTTGTGAATGTCGAAGAGGGCGAAACAATAATCGTATATGCCGCACGCAACTTTGAGGAGAGCAAGCCCGAAACCGAAGAGCAGAGCGAACCGCTTACAGACGGGGAAAGCTCACCGCACGACGGAAGAATACCTGTGGATTGAGAAAGGGACAAGATGGATCTGAGTGAGATAAGGCAGAAAATCGACGATATAGACGATAAAATGCTGGAGCTTTTTCTTCGTCGCATGGAGCTTGCCAACGATGTGGCGGCTTATAAGGCGGCTAACAATATGGTGGTGTTTCAGCGGGACAGGGAGAAGTTCATTCTTGACAGCGTAAAAGCGAACACTCCCGAAAAGCTTCGCAAAAGCGCGGCTTTTCTGTTCATGAATATCATGGATATATCCAAATGCAGCCAGATAAACGAAATAACACCCGCCGACGAAATACCTCATATATCCGAAATAAAGGAGCGCCCCTCCGTAGCGGTTCAGGGTATTGAGGGAGCATACGGACACGCCGCCTGCAAAGCACTTTTCACAAGCGGCAGCATCAGTTACTACGCAGCTTTTTCAGAGGTGTTCGAGGCGGTGGAAAACGGCGATGTCGACTATGGGATAATACCAATCGAGAACAGCACCGCGGGCGAGGTAACGCTGAATATGGAGCTGCTTGAAAAGCACAGGGTATACATCAACCGCACCGTAACGGTGGAATGCGCCCATGTGTTGGCAGCGAAAAGAGGGGTTTCGGAAAGTGATATCAGTATACTTTTCGGGCATGAGCAGGCGATAAGACAGTGCGAGGAATATATAGAGAACCGCAGCGGGCTTACCGTGATACCGTACCACAACAACGCCTCCGCCGCGCAGATGGTTTCGGAGAACCCGAGCGGGGAGCTTGGCTGCATTTGCTCAGAGGAATGTGCGGAAATGCATGGGCTGGATATCCTGCGAAAAGGGATAGCCAGCGACCCCAACAACTGCACAAGGTTTATATGTATCTCAAAGCGGCTGGAAGTTTATGAAGGAGCACAGACGGTCGCCGTATCGCTGTCTATCCCGAATATTTCGGGCGCGCTTTACAGGCTTCTGACAAAGTTTGCGGTGAACGGGCTGAGCATGACCAAAATACAGTCGAAGCCGCTGCCGATAGAGGCGAAAAAGAGATTTCCCGACGATTATATGTTTTATATCGAGTTTACGGGCAGCATACATATGCCTATGGTGCGCAGGCTGTTAAATAATCTGGAGAGCGAGCTTAATTATTTTAAGCTGCACGGGAATTTTTAAGGAAAAGGTTTCTTTAGCATATTTTTATAGCTGCGCAAAAATCAAGAGATTAAAAACACTTAAAGCATATGGGTTCTGAACTCCCACGCATGAATTTTCCGCAAGCCGTAAAGTTTTGCGCAATAATTACGTCAATGCTTAAAATAGTATGTTGCGTATTGCGAAAAACTTGAAAGCGGAGTGAAAAGCGGCAAAAAAACGCCAAGGCTAACGAAGTAAAGTTTTGCGCAAAGTACATCAAAACGCGTCAAGGGGTTACGCCACTTTTGCGCAAAGCTTGGCAAAGCCGAATAATGTGCGGTGCGGAAAATCAAATTTAATAATTTGTTTTTTCAGACACAAGTCGGGGAGCAAAGCAAGCTGCCACGGTTTGGAAAATTCTTTATTAAATCAGGAGAAAATAGTGGTATCTGTTATTATTGTGGCTGCTGGGGCTTCCTTAAGAATGGGAGGCGTGAACAAGCAGCTTGCCAAAATCGGGGATACTCCCGTGTTTGTTATGAGCGCGCTTAAATTCGAGCACTCAGAAAAAGTGAGCGAAATAATCATCGCCGCGCCTGCTGAAGATATCGCACGCTATGAAAAACTGGCGCGTAATTTCGGCGTAACAAAGCTGAAAGCGGTGACAGCGGGCGGGGAGACACGTATGCTGTCGGTGAAAAACGCCTTGGAACTGATATCGCCGCGCGCGGATTTTATAGCTGTACATGACGGCGCAAGACCGCTTATTACCACCGAGGATATTGACAGGGTGATATCAGACGCGGAGCGCTACGACGCGGCGATAGCCGCCGCTCCCGCCGCGGATACCATAAAAGTGGTTGGCAGCAACGGATTTATCGAAGAAACCGTTCCGAGGAAAAAAACCTATTGTGCGCAGACTCCCCAGATATTTCGCAAAGAACTGTACAAGGAGTGTTTGGAGAAGCTCGGAAGCCGCGCCGCAAATGTGACGGACGACAGCAGTATCCTTGAGATGTGCGGAAAGTATGTAAAAATCACAGAGACAGAAAGCTGCAATATGAAAATAACCCGCCCTGATGACTTGGAAATGGCGAACGCTGTCTTCATGAACCGAAAAACAGTAAAAATGATTTAATAATTTAGAGGTAAATGATGGCTTTCAGAATAGGTCAAGGTTATGATGTCCACAGGCTGTGCGAGGGCAGACGGCTGGTGCTGTGCGGCGCTGAGATACCGTTTGAGATGGGGCTGCTTGGGCACTCAGATGCGGACGCGGCTGTCCATGCGCTTATGGACGCAATATTGGGAGCTTTGGCGCTCGGAGATATCGGAAAGCTGTTTCCTGACAGCGACCCGCAATATAAAGACAGCGACAGCATGAAGCTTTTGGAGCGCGTTATCGCGCTTATGAGCGAGCGCGGCTTTTCTCTCGGCAATCTGGATATAACAATAGTGGTGGAGCGCCCTAAGCTCTCGCCGTATATCGGGCTGATGAGGGAAAATCTTGCTTCCGCTTTTGGCTGCGATATATCCCGCGTATCCGTAAAGGCTACCACTGAAGAGGGGCTGGGTCTGGCGGGAAAAGGGATAGCGGCGCACGCGTCGGTAATAATCGAAAGCTAACAGCAAAAGCCGCTAACGATTGACTTTAAACAACTACCATCGGGGGTAATATGCAGAAAATTTTAGGGTATATCCGCCGCGCCTGTCAGGAATTCGACCTTATCGAGGACGGCGACAGAATAGCGGTGGGAGTTTCTGGCGGCAAGGACAGTTTGGTTTTATTGGCAGGACTGGCGAAAATGCGTCGGTTCTACGAAAAAAAATACGATATTACCGCGATAACGCTTGACCCGCGCTTCGGCGGCGTTGAAACGGACTATTCCCCCGTCGAAAAGCTCTGCGGAGAGTTGGGAGTGGACTTTCGGCTCATACGAACGGATATTGGGGAAATAGTTTTCGATATCCGCAAAGAGCCGAATCCCTGTTCACTGTGCGCGAAAATGCGACGCGGAGCGCTGCACGACGAGGCAAAGGCTGCGGGCTGCAATAAAATCGCACTCGGTCACAACAACGACGACGCTATTGAAACCTTTATAATGAACCTTTTTCACGAGGGCAGAATAGGCTGCTTCGCACCGATATCCTACCTTTCCAGAAAGGACATAACGCTTATAAGACCGCTTGTGTTCGCTCCCGAGCACGCGGTGTTATCCTGCGCGAAAAGAAACGGCTTTGAGATAGTGAAGTCCAAATGCCCCGCCGACAAGACCACCGCGCGCCAGACCGCCAAGGAATTTCTCGCGGCGCTGGAGCATGACAACAAAGGCGTAAAGCAGCGTATTTTCGGGGCAATGCGCAAAGGTAATATCGACCGATGGGGTTACAAGGAGGACACAAGGGACGAAGATGGTAAAGCCGATAATACGTGACACTTTCTTTCTTAGCCGCGTTTCCGCGCCTGCGTCGGCGGAGGATATGCAGATCGCCCAAGACCTGCTGGACACTCTCGCGGCAAACAAGGAGCGATGTGTCGGTCTCGCCGCAAACATGATAGGCGAGTTTAAGCGGATTCTGGTGTTTGACAACGGCGGAGAAGCCGTTGTTATGATAAATCCCGAGATACTTAAAAAATCAAAGCCCTATTCCGCTGAGGAGGGCTGTTTGTCCCTTGACGGTACTCGCCGCGCGGAGCGCTACGGGATGATAAAGGTGCGCTGGCAGAACACGGAAATGCAGACGAGGATAAAGACGTTTTCGGGCTTTCCCGCGCAGATAATTCAGCATGAAATGGATCATTTTGAGGGCAGAATAATTTAGATGTTTGGAGCGGGACTTGAAAAAGTACCCGCTCTTTTAAAAATATTCCGAAAAAGGCTTGACTTTGACACGGTGTAATACCGTATAATTATATTTGAAAGGGAGAGATGCAAATGGAGCTTACCATAAGCGAGGTCACACGCAGCTTTGACGTGACTGCGCGAATGCTTCGGCACTATGAGAAAATGGGACTGATCACCCCGTTTCACAGGGAGGACTACTCTTACAGGTGCTACGACGAGGAGAATATCAGGCGGCTTCAGCTTATTGTTGTGATGAGAAAGCTGCGCGTCCCTCTTAAGCAGATAGCTGTGATACTGCGGGACGGCGGGCAGCGGGAAACGCTGGAGATACTTAGAAGCAATCTTGCGGGACTGGACAGCGAGATAAAATCGCTGGAGACTGTCCGCGCCGCGCTCAACATGTTTGTAACGCGCCTTGATGACAGTATTCGGTCTAAAGTGAGATTAGACCTGCTGAACGATACAGAGCTTATGGAGGCGGCAAACGCACTTTCTCTTTCAAAATCTATTTTAAAGGAGAATATAAAAATGGACGAGCTTAACACTGCAAACGAAGCTTTAAGCAATAATCTTAACGTAAGGATAATCATGCTGCCGCCGTTTACCGTGGCTTCAAACCATGTTATCGGGCACGACCCGGAGGAAACCGTGGGGGAGCCTGTTGACAAATTCATAAGGGATACGCGGCTGTATGAGATAAAGCCCGATTCCCGCTATTTCGGCTTTAACCACCCAAACCCCGGCATTCTCGAGGAGGGAATACACGGCTACGAGGTGTGGGTGACTATCCCCGACGACATGGAAGTTCCCAAACCGCTTGTAAAGAAGAAATTCGAGGGCGGGCTGTTCGCCGCGCTGACCATTAAATTCCCCGAATTTCAATTCTGGGGCGAGCTGGAAAACTGGGTCAAGAACAGCGACGAGTATGAGCTTAATTACAGCGAACTGGGTCTTGAGATAATGGGCGGCTGTCTGGAGGAGCACCTTAACTGGGTATACTCTGCGCACATGGGCTGGCCGGAGAACGGCATTGACGGTCAATTGGACCTGCTTATGCCTGTCAGGAGAAAGGAAAAATCATGACTGAAAGCGAAAGATTCCGACAGGAGCTTACCGAGCTGGGACTTTGCGGCGGCGACGTTGTAATGGTGCATTCCTCAATGAAGGCGCTCGGCACAAAGCGTACACCCGAAGAAATAATCGAAGATATACAAGCGGTGCTGGGCGAGGAGGGAACGCTTTTAATGCCTGCGCTGACATATGATAACGTTACCCGCGAAAATCCTGTTTTTGACAGCGAAAAGACAGAGCCTTGCATAGGATTGCTGCCGCGCGTATTCATGCATATGCCGAACGTTCTGCGCAGCGTCAACCCAACTCATTCGGTGTGTGCAAGAGGCAAGCTCGCGCATACGCTGACAGTGGGTCACGCAATGGACGACACCGCGGTGGGAGCGCACTCTCCGTTTATGCTGCTGCCGAAATTCGGGGGCAAGCTGCTGTTTATCGGAGAAATTCTGGATAAATGCACATTCATGCACGGGGTGGAAACTTTTTTAAAGCCGCCTTATATACGCTCATTTGATACTGTAAAATATACGGTAAACGGTGAGGAAAGGCTATTTACGGAAAACAATACCTTCGGTTGGGGCGCGGAATTTCAGCGTATAGAGTGGCTTCTGGAATACCCTGATATCCGCAAGGGTAAGCTTAGCGAAGCCACGGTATTTCTTATCGACACCCGTGCGCTGCTTGCAGCAGCACTGCTTAAAATGAGCGCCGAGCCATACGCTTTTGTAACCGACATTTCCATGTATATCTGACCCGCTAACGCACCAACAAAAAGTCCTACCGTATTAAAATGTCGTACTTTAGCTTATCGAAAAAAACTATTTGTAGCACAGCATCGATACATTAAATTTTAAACCGTACACATTTGCCAAAAGGAAATTGTGTACGGTTTACGCTTTGTATGAGCAGTGAAGCAGCAAGGTGTTTGCGAACACCCTCTAAACATAACGGAGTTTGCATATCGTAAATTTTGCCGCAATTTCGCATTTGAGAGGAATTATTGGTCAACCTTTACTAAAACCAAAGTGGAAGTAAGGATTTTAATTCTTCGTTTTCAGATGATCTAAAATCCAAAATGTAACCGGCTTGAAAATAGTATAAAAACCATATCCGAGCATTCCGCCTATCACATTAGTAATTATATCTGTGATGTCAGAAGATCTGAAACCATCAATCAGTGGCTGCAATATTTCAATACCCAAACTCATTAAAAAACAGAAAAGAACCGTTGTAATAAATTTACCTGTTCTGTTTCGGGTTAATGGATATAGGAAACCAAATGGTACAGTCATAATAACGTTCAATATTATCTGCCTTAAAAAATCTCCTCTCCCCTCCAAAACATCTATAAACGGCACCAAGTTCATGGGTTTATATGGGTGATTCAAAACGAATGGGATAGAAGTTATTATTGGCATCAATGTAAAATAAAGCACAAAAGAAAGATACGTATACATTAGTGTGTTAACAAGCAAAATATCTTTGCCTTTGATTTTCCACCTTCTGAAAAAAACAAATACATATAAGAGAACCAAAACCGTAAAATCTATCAGGTACTTTATAGTAACCCACTTCATAGTAAACCCATTCTTTCAAATTCCGATTTATTTAGCCGATTATATTAATGCCGGCATTATAAATAATTAGTAAAACCCACCGTGGTATAGATTCACCAAAACATAAGATAAAAAATTTTAAGAATCCGCACGTTTGCGAATGTAAACGTGCGGATTTTTGAAATTTCATGATACAATATTGTGCTGCGTTCCGGTTTTTGCATACCACATAGAAATCAAAGAAGCTTCTTATACAGCTCGGTGATCTCCTCAACTGAGGTATCTCTGGGATTGCCGGGACGGCAGGCATCGTCATATGCAGACTGCGCGAGGAAAGGAATATCTTCAGGCTTTACGATGTCCTTAAGATTATCGGGAATACCAACGTCCTTGGAAAGCTGCTTAACAGCGTCAATCGCCGCCTTGCGATACTCATCCTGCGACATATTCTCAGTACCCTTAACGCCCATAGCCTTTGCTATATCGCGGTATTTCTCGCCTGTTGTGGAAGCGTTGTACTCCATAACGGTAGGCAGGATTATCGCGTTTGCGATTCCATGGGGAGTGTCGTAAAGCGCTCCGAGCGGGTGCGCCATGGAGTGAACTATACCCAAACCAACGTTTGAGAAGCCCATTCCCGCAACATACTGACCCAGCGCCATTCCTTCGCGACCCTCAGGAGTGTTCTCAACTGCGCCTCGCAGCGACTCGGAGATAATCTCAATAGCCTTAAGGTGGAACATATCGGAAAGCGTCCACGCGCCCTTGGTGATGTATCCCTCAATAGCGTGAGTGAGCGCGTCCATACCGGTCGCCGCAGTAAGTCCCTTTGGCATGGTGCTCATCATATCGGGGTCTACGACAGCCACAACGGGGATATCGTGAGGATCAACGCACACCATCTTCCTGTCCTTCTCGGTATCGGTGATAACATAGTTAATGGTGACCTCCGCCGCTGTTCCGGCAGTAGTGGGAACGGCGATTATCGGCACAGAGGGCTTTTTGGTGGGAGCAACTCCCTCAAGGCTTCTTACGTCCGCGAACTCGGGATTATTTATTATAATGCCAACCGCCTTTGCGGTATCCATGGACGAGCCGCCGCCGATAGCGACAAGATAATCCGCTCCGCTCTTCTTGAATGCCTCAACGCCAGCCTGAACGTTCTGAATAGTGGGATTGGGCTTGATATCGGAGAAAATCTCATATGCAAGACCCGCCCCATCAAGCACGTCGGTAACCTTTTTTGTTACCCCGAACTTTATCAGATCGGGATCGGAGCATACCAGAGCTTTATTGAAGCCCCTGTTCTTTGCTTCGTCAGCAACAGCTGCGACGGCACCCTTTCCGTGATAGGATGTTTCATTGAGGATAAAACGATTCATGCTTATCATTTCCTTTCAGAATATATTTTGCGCGCCCCACACGTTTGACAGCATACTTTAACCGCCTCTCGCAGAGCCGTATTTATGTATCAGATCTCCGAAACCATTTTGCTTACGTCACCCAGCTTCTCCTTCAGCGACTCGATAACCTCCTGATTTTTCTCGATATGAGAGTAAACTGCCTTTATCTGGCTGTTAATATCTTTCATGGCTTTCTTAATACCGTTGAGGGTAGTTTCTATCTCACCCGCCTGTTTGGTGTTCTTGTCAGCGAGAGTACGAACCTCCTGAGCTATAACATTGAAGCCCGCTCCTGCTGCACCTGCTCTTTTCGCCTCTATGGAAGCATTAAATCCGATAAGCGTAAGCTGTGTGGAAGCATTTTCTATGGTCTTGATAATGCTGTCGGTACTCTCAACTGCTTTCGCGGAACTTGCTGCCGATGTCTTTATCGAAGCAAAGCTTTCCGAAAGCGCCTGCATAGACTCCACTGCTTTTTCCATCTGTTCATTGATACCGGAAAAATCAGCATCTATATTTGAAACAATCCTTTCGCCGCGGTTTGACTGCTGCTGAGCCAGAGCACGCTGATAACCCACGTCTGACAGAGCGTTAGCCATCTGATAAAGAAGATTTGCCGCTGCGTCAATCTGCTTCTTGGGAACAATTTTTACCTTTTTTACGGCAGCCACATATTCGTCGGGGTCTACGCCGATATCACGCGCTATCTGACGGAATTTAGCCTCGTCAGGCTTTTCGGTAAGAACCTGACCACCGATAAGAGAACCGATATGCTGACCGTTTACAATAATAGGAGCTGCAAAATCAACCAGACCGCCGTGACAGTAGTATACGGAAGGTCTGCCCGTGCGGCTTGCTTCCGCTCCGCCCTGAAGGTCGCACTTATTGCAGCGTTCGCAGCCGACGCGCGACTTTCTCGTAAGGTTCATACAGAAATCGGTTGGGCTACTGAGCTGCGTTACCGAGCCTGTATCGTCGGTAGCCAGCGCTGCCATGCCCGTAGCCTCTGCAAACGCGTCCTGAAGTGCCTGAAGGGTATCGCGGTCAATAACATCGAGAAGGGTAATATTATTTAAATCCATTTTAATACTCCTTTTTAGTGTTTATTTATATATATTATACAATATTTCCGAAAATAAATCAAGTAAAATTAATATAAAAGGGAAACATAAAAGTACAAAATCTCTGCTGAAATTTTGGCGGTTTTTCACAATACGACTGTAATTGCGCCTTTAAATAAAAGTTTTTTTTGCAAAAAATCAAAAAATTTTCTTTGAGAACAGGAATATGACTTGATTATTTTATAAAAAAATATTATAATAGTAGTTAAGTAATATTTTGGGAGGTCGCAAAATGGAATTTATCAGCGAGCGCACAGCGTATACACTTATTTCGGAAGCCGTGGCAAAGGCAGGCGTATCACTTTTTAATGCCGTCAAGTATATATACATGATAGCGGACAAGGATTTTTACAACATAAACATCAAGGATATTTTTAAAATAGCCTTGAGCAATATATCCGATACCACCTGTCTGTATAACACGGGTATAAAGCTGGATAAAGAGCGCTGCGCGGAAATGAACTCACCTGAATACGAAAGGGTTTTGTCGCTGATGGTATACAGTTTTGCGGTAAGGCTTCCCCTGCTTAAAAACGTAAAAACAAAAGGAGGAAGCCTTAACGACAAGCAGATTAAGGCGATATATGATCTTGTCATAGCAAAGGGAGCGGGAAATTACGACAATATAATCACAGACGACTTTGAGGAAATACGGCGGCTTGTAAAACAAAACAGACCCGTGCCCGCATATGACGCGGAGTGGTATAAAGGGTACATATATACGTATGTTCCTGCCCTCGCCACCATTTCAAACAAAAACGTTTTCCTGCTTGGGAGCGCGGATATACTGTTCACGCTGTTCCACAGCTGCCTCGAGGAGGAGCTTGAGAGGCTGCTCAACGCGCTGGCGAGCGACAGCAGATAAACAATATTGTTGCAGCGCAATGTCGGCGCGAAAAATTCAAGCTTAAATAATTTGCCCTTTTTGGAATTATACAGACAATGAAAAAAGCACTAAATATGCATTGCGGGTGGCAGGCAAACTTTAAAGAGATGGTTTTTATTTGATTTGACCATGAAAGAATGGAAACAGATGAAAATAACTATTGAACCTATAGCTATCGAACAAAAATCCGTGTTTGTGCAAATGATGGAATTATACAATTATGATTTCTCGGAGTTTTCCAATGATGACATTAACGAATATGGATATTTTGGGTATTCTCGAATTGATGATTACTGGAATGAGGAAGGAAGATACCCCTTCTTTGTAAGAGTGGACGGAAAGCTGGCAGGATTAGTATTGATTAGGTCTTGCAGCGAATATAATGATTTGCAGTATCCTCATAATATAGCAGAATTTTTTATCATGAAAAAATATCGAAAAAAAGGAGTTGGTAGAATTGTCGCCAAGGAGATATTTGACAAATTTGCCGGAGGCTGGGAGATATCGATTTGGTCGAATAATAATGCAGCGAAAAAGTTTTGGGAAAAAGTTGTTCATGAATATACCGATGGAAAATATACATTATTTTCATCATCAGAAAATAAAATTGAGGGATTTACTTTTTATAATGCGTAAATATATGCAGGAAAATGTTTTATGCTTCAAGTTTTATGCAGCAGAAACATTTCTCGGAAAAGGGTGAAATAATTTGCTCCTAATCATCTTTTAAGCGAGGAGCAAATTGGCGCTGCAAAGAGCAACATATAAAATAACAAGAAAATCGGGAGAGAAGAAAATGGGTAAGGTAAAGATCTGCGCGGACAGTGTCTGCGATCTGTCTGAGGAGCTTAAAAATCGGTATGACATAAGCGTTGTGCCGCTGTATGTCACCAAGGGTGAGGAAACCTTGCGTGATGGCGTGGAAATTGGTCAGAATGAGGTTTTCGCTTATTACAGGAGTACAGGAAAGCTTTGCAGCACTTCCGCGGTAAATGTTGAGGATTTCGCGGGATTCTTTAAGGAACAGTTGGATGGATATGACGAACTGGTCATCATAACAATAAGCTCAGAATTTTCAAGCTGCTATCAGAACGCCTGCATTGCCGCTGAGGATTTTGACAATGTCGAGGTTGTGGACTCACGCAATCTGTCAACGGGCGAGGGTCTGGTCGCAGTTTCGGCGGCAAAGCTGGCTGAAAAGGGTCTTGGCGCAAAGGAAATAGCGGAAAAGCTGCGGAATGATATAATACCAAAGGTTGACGCCAGCTTTTTTGTGGCAAACGTGGAATATCTGCATAAGGGCGGACGCTGTTCAAGCATAGCTGCTCTTGGAGCAAACCTGCTTAAGCTGAAGCCTTGTATAGATGTTATTGATGGAAAAATGAAGGTAACAAAGAAGTACCGCGGAAGTATTGAAAAAACAATCAAGGATTATGTCAGAGACAGGCTCACAGGTGTTGACGCAGATGATGATTTGATTTTCATCACGCACACCACATCAAAAGCGAACACCGAGCTTACCGCGCTGGAGATACCTAAATACAAGAGCTTCAAGGAGACGGCGGTCACCGATGCGGGCTGCACAGTTGCGTGTCACTGCGGCGAGGATACGCTCGGAATCTTGTTTATAAGAAAGTAAAATATCACGGCGAAAGCAAATGTACGGGTTGCCATGCATAAACTATTCCTGAAAGGTGGGAACAGTTTATGAAACGGTTCAGCAGATTTGCTTATATAGAAAATGAAAGCCACGCTCTGGAAGCGGAGATAAAGGGCAGCGAAGTCCACCCGGCGATAGTGGGAATGGTGTATGTATACGAACTGCCACAAGGATTTTATTTACAGGCGGATATAGAGGGACTGCCGGAATCAAGAGTGTTCGGGCTGCATATACACGATGGCTTGGTGTGTGCCCCAACAGGGCCAAACAATCCGTTCTCTGATTCAGGCGGACACCTTAACAACTGCGGTGAAGGCATATGGTGCAGCCGTCACCCATATCACGCTGGTGATCTGCCGCCGCTGTTCTCGAATGAGAAAGGAAAATCCAGCATTCGGGTATACATCGACAGGGCGAACATTGATGAGATATCGGGCAAGCCCATAGTTATACACGGGCTGCCGGACGATTTTAAAACCCAACCCTCGGGCAATTCGGGCGTCCGTATCGCCTGCGGGATACTTAAGAAAAAAATATGAAGCCAAGGTAATAAGCGGAGCTTATTTGCTCCAAATTTTTTGCTTAACCTTGGAAGCGGAGGTAAAATAATATGGCAAGCGAAATAAGAAACGAGGCTCTGTGGGAAAGCGGAGCGGCTAAAATCGAATGGGTAAAAAGAAATATGCCGCTGCTTAACGGCATTGAGAAGGAATTTGAAGCGGAAAAGCCTTTTAAAGGTCTTCGCATAGCGCTTTCGGTACATCTGGAGGCTAAAACCGCCTACCTGTGCAAGGTGCTGGCGGCGGGCGGCGCGGAAATGTTTGTTACGGGAAGCAATCCGCTTTCCACTCAGGACGACGTTGCGGCGGGGCTTGTGCACGACGGATTGAATGTTTTTGCATGGTATAATGCCACCGAGGATGAGTATCACTCGCATATTTCCAAAGTTATTCAAGCAAAGCCGAACGTCATCATTGACGACGGCGGCGATCTGGTAAATCTTATCCATAACGAGTATCCCGAACTGATAACCGAAGTGATAGGCGGCTGCGAGGAGACCACAACGGGAATTATCCGTCTTAAGGCAATGGACAAGGCGGGAGCGCTGAAATTTCCGATGGTTCTTGTGAACGACGCGGACTGCAAACACCTGTTCGACAACCGCTACGGCACGGGTCAGTCGGTGTGGGACGGCATAAACAGGACCACAAATCTTATCGTGGCGGGAAAAAACGTGGTAGTAGCGGGATACGGCTGGTGCGGAAAGGGCGTTGCAATGCGCGCGAAAGGTCTGGGCGCTTCCGTTATAGTAACCGAGATTGACCCGATAAAAGCAATGGAAGCGGTAATGGACGGCTTTAAGGTAATGCCTATGAAAGAGGCGGCAAAGGTCGGTGATTTCTTTGTAACAGTCACCGGCTGCGCGGACGTTATAGGCGAGGAAGCGTTCATGAATATGAAAGACGGCGCGATTTGCTGCAACGCAGGTCATTTTGACGTTGAGGTGAATATGGCAAAGCTTCGCGAGATTGCCGAAAGCAGCTATACCGCGCGCAGCAATATAGTCGGATACAGATTGAAAAATGGCAATACGGTCTTTGTTATCGCGGAGGGCAGACTGGTAAATCTGGCAGCGGGCGACGGACACCCCGCGGAAATCATGGATATGAGCTTTGCGATACAGGCGCTCTCCGCGGAATATCTTGTTAAAAATCGGGACAAGCTCCGCAGCGGCGGTTCAATGACGCTTAACGTGCCCAAGGATATTGACAGAAAGGTCGCGGAGCGGAAGCTTGCCGCGTGGGGTATTTCTGTGGACAAGCTTACACCCGAACAGGAGAAATATCTCAACGGCTGGGAAGTGTAATGGGCTGGGATAATACGCAGTATCTGAAATTCAAAAGAGAACGCACTCAGCCCGCTATCGACCTCGCCGCGAGGCTGACCGTTGAAAACCCGACGGATATAATCGACGTGGGGTGCGGACCGGGAAACAGCAGCAGGGTGCTGAAAGACCGCTATCCAAACGCGAGAGTTCTGGGCGCGGACAGCAGTGAAAATATGCTGCAAAAAGCGAAAGCGGATAATCCCGATATTGAATTTGTCATGCTGGACGCAAGCGGAGATATAAGCGGATATAACAACAGATTTGACGCGGTTTTTTCAAACGCCTGTTTGCAGTGGATACCCGACCATGAAAAGCTGCTTCCGCGGCTTTTCGCGCTGTTAAAGGCGGGCGGGACACTCGCGGTGCAGATACCCATGAATTTTGAGGAACCGATACACAAGATACTTACGGAGCTTGCGGAAGCCGAGGAATGGCGCGGAAAGCTTTGTATCCCGCGGCAGTTTCACACTCTTACGCAGGAGAAATATTTTGATATAATATCGGGGCTGACGGACGATTTTGAAATGTGGCAGACTACATATTGCCACCGTATGCCCGACCACGGGGCTATTATGGAGTGGTACAGAGCCACGGGAATGCGCCCTTATCTTGAAGCGCTCAGCGGGCGCGATGCCGCCGAGTTTGAGCGTCAGGTCAGGGAAAGAGTGGCGAAGGAATACGCTGTCAGAAAAAACGGCGAAATAATTTTCAGGTTTCCGCGGTTTTTCTTTGTGGCTAAAAAGTCAATGTAAAAAGCCGTGAAAAAATTACGCGGCAAAAGCGCTGAAAGCTCACGAAAATTGAACGCCAACGCATGAATTTTCCACAAAGCGGACGGAGTTTTACCGCCGAGGTTTACGGAACCCGCCTCAGGCAGGTGGAGTGGTGCGAAAAATTTAAATTAAAATCAGGAGGACAAAATGAACGCTGTATATGAAAAACTGCTGAAAATATATGAGCAGGCGGCGAAGCGCATAAGCTTCAAGCCCGAGCTGGCGCTGATATTAGGGAGCGGGCTGGGCGAGTTCTGCGATACCATGGAGATAAAGGAAACGCTGGAATACGGGGAGCTGGAGAGTTTTCCCGTGTCTACGGTGGCGGGTCACAAGGGACGGTTCGTGTTCGGATACGCGGGCGGCGTGCCTGTTGTGGCAATGCAGGGCAGAGTGCATTATTATGAGGGATATGCCGTGCAGGATGTTGTGCTTCCCACGCGGCTGATGAAGCTAATGGGGGCGGAAACTCTGTTTCTCACCAACGCGGCGGGCGGCATAAACCCGAGCTTTCACGCGGGGGATTTCATGCTGATAACTGATCACATTTCGTCGCTCGTGCCCTCGCCGCTTATCGGGGAGAATATCGGGGAGCTGGGAACGCGCTTTCCCGATATGTCGGAGGTTTACAGCCGACGCTTAAGAAGAATTGTTGAGGGAGCTGCCGCCGCGGTCGGAGCGCCCCTACAGCGCGGCGTATATATCCAGACCACGGGTCCCAACTATGAAACTCCCGCCGAAATACGCGCTTACAGAGGTATGGGCGCGGACGCGGTGGGAATGTCAACGGCGATAGAAGCTATGGCGGCGCGCCACGCGGGAATGGAGGTCTGCGGGATAAGCTGCATTTCAAACCTTGCGGCGGGAATCTCCGCGAATCCGCTTTCGCACAAGGAAGTGCAGGAGACCGCCGACAGGGTCGCTCCGCTGTTCAGAAAACTTGTTACACGGGCAATCACGGATATTCACGGCGCAAAAGCCTGACACCAGTGAAAGAAATTTATGGACAGACTTTTGATAGTTGACGGCAGCAATCTGCTGTTTCAGATGTTTTTCGGTATGCCCGCAAGAATTGTGAATGAGCGTGGAAAAGCTATTCACGGTACTCTCGGGTTTGTGGGAGCGCTTTTGAAAATCATTCGGGCAACAAAGCCAACGCATATTGCGGTACTGTTCGACGGGGAACACGAAAACGCCCGTTCGGCTGACGATCCCGACTACAAATCAAACCGACCGGACTACGGTCAAGCTCCGCCGGAGGAAAATCCCTTTTCACAGCTGCCTGATATATTTGCCGCTCTCGGCTTTCTCAATATAAAATACGCGGAAACCGCCGACTGCGAAGCCGACGATTGGATAGCGGGCTACGCGCTGACCTGCGGTACAAAAGCGGAAGTTATAATTTCCTCATTTGACAGCGACTTCTTTCAGCTTATAACTGACAAGGTGTCCGTGCTGAGATACCGCGGAAAAAACACCGTAATATGCACGCCCGACTACATAAAAGAAAAACTGTGTATCCTGCCCTCGCAGTACGCGGATTTTAAATCGCTTACGGGAGACAAGGCGGATAATATCAAGGGAGCGCAAGGGATAGGTCCGAAAACAGCGGCGTTGCTCCTGAATAAGTTCGGCACGCTTGAAAACGTTATTGCCAACGCCGAAAAGATAAAAAAGCCGTCCGTCGGAAGCTCCGTAACGGAAAGCGCGGGGCGGCTGAAAACAAACTATAAGCTTATCAAGCTCGGCGGCGGTTCGCCGCTGCCGTTTTGCATGAGCGAGCTTGGATATACCCGTAAAGATATCACGACAAACGAGGTCTTGCGCGGGATAGGATTAAGGTGAGAGGCGCGGAGCGCCGTCCCATAAGCGATTTGTACAAATCGTTTATGGAAAGGTCGCTCAGATACGCTTCGGGCGGCGATACGAGTAAAAAGCAAAGCGTTTGTGAGCGGTTTGTACCGGCAAGTCGGGATTGAACATTTACCATAAATTTTGCGTTTTACATTGTAGCAGGAGGTTTATTGTATGTTTGAAGAAATATCATTTCCTGAACATGAATATGAATCAATTCAAAATTATTTAAGCAAACTGGGGTATTGTTATACCACCAGGGTATATAAAGAAATCGGAAAATATAAAGTCGGGGAATTATATATTGCCCCATGGGGTGATGTGTTGAAAATAGACGAAGTAAAAACATACTGGAAAGTATCAGATCGCCCTTTCTATGATGAAATGAGTGATGACGAAAAGACAGAAATCCGTAAATATTCAGAAGATATAGGATTACCATATGAATTTATAAAATTTTCCAAAAGCAAATAATATATCAACAGCAGCGAATTTTTGTTTGAAGAATTGCTATATGACTGCAAATTCTGCAGCAAATCTAATTGTATGAGCGAGCTATACCCGCAAAGATATGGTCTTGCGCGGGATATGGTTAAGGTGAGCGCTGCCCCATAAGCGATTTGGACAAATCGTTTATGGGACGGTCGCTCGGATATGCTTCGGGCGGCGCGTCTGATTTTTTTAAAGGAGTGGTTTTATGTCGGTGGCAAGGAACGCGGAGTGTCTCGGAAAATGAGGCGCAAGGTAAGGGACACTTACGGTCCCGCACAATAATCGGAAAGGAGTGTGTTTTATGTTGCACAATGGAATTGAATTTGATCGGGAGGTAGTCGGCGAATAGACCGAACCCGCCTCCCGCCGATTGCTTGAACATTCTAAGGCAAATTTATGGGAGGAAACTCAATTGAATAAAAAATCTTTTAACTGCAAAGCCTGCGGAGCGACAGTCGAATTGTCGGGCGCGGGAAGCGAACACAGGAATCACTGCCCCTATTGTCTATGCAGCCTGCACCTCGACAACGAGCCGGGCGACAGAGCGGCAGACTGCGGCGGCGTGATGGAGCCTGTGGGGGTCTGGGTAAGAAAGAGCGGCGAGTGGGCGGTAATTCACCGCTGCCGCCGCTGCGGAACACTCAGCTCAAACAGAATAGCAGCGGACGATAACCCGATAAAGCTGATGAGCATCGCGCTGAAGCCGCTGACGTCCCTGCCGTTCCCCGTGGAACACCTGTCGCGTATGATAGGCGATTAAGTTAAAATCCTGCCCGCACCCTGAAATAGGGCGCGGGCATTTCATAATAAAAGCGGTGTGCGAATTTCGGTAATTCAGGCAGGATAATTGACATTGGCGATATAATAGATATAATCCCCGTCGGCTTCGTCTGTTATCTTCATTGTGCCGTCGGAAATATAACTCATATCGGAATAGCGCCGTTCGGCTTCCGCGGCTTCACCCGTGACAAGGTTTAAAACGCCCGTGAAATAATCGCGGATATCTATCCACAGCATATCTCCGTCAAGCATGAGCGTTCCCAGATTGTACACTATATCTCCCGTAAGCTCGGCGTTAAGTGCTCTCAGATCGTAAACGCGCTCCGAACCGTCGGCGATATTTATCACCCTTACCGCGGGCAGACACTGCGGCTCTTTGAGATCGCCGTCGTTTGCAAAGCACACGCTCCATTTGTCGCTGTTTCTTTGAGCGTACCCGTCGGCAAAGGCAAGGGAACTGTCCTCGGTCAGCGTTCGGGATTTAATATCGTATACCTTTGGTATGCCGTCCTCCTTATACTCTATCCTGTCCCCGATAAGCCTTAACGGCTCGCTGCCCAAAGGATACCACCGCACGTCAGAATAAAATACCTCTTCGGTGTCGAGAACCAGAACCGTTTGAGTGCCGTTTCCGCATATGATGTAGTCGTCGCTCACAGCGGTGATAAGCCCGTAGTTTATCAGCCCGTCATAAGCTATCACCATTTGAGTTTCACCCGTTTGCATATTGACTTTTTTCAGCCCGCTGCCGCAGTTTATATAAAGCTCTCCGCGGCTGTAAACGGCATTGTTCACGGAGTTTCCGTAAATCTGTTCGGGTATGAGGTCGAACGTCCGCGCTATCTCCCCGTCCTTAATCATCATCAGCCGCGAAAGAAAAGAACCTTTCACGCCGTACATCTGATAGTTCTGCACCGCGAGCCAGTCCGCCTCCTCTGTACACATTGGTATGAAGAACGGTGATACTTCCGCAATATAATTGCGTTCGCGTATAGCCTCAAGCTTCTCACCCGAAAACTCATCAAACTTGTCCTCAACATACTGAGCGCAGCTGTCGTAATAATCGAGCGCGGTCACGTCAAAGCAGATGTCATAACCTATTTCGTTCTTGATTTTATTTAGGCTCACTCCTCCCGAAAGGTCAAGGGTCACCTTTTGAGAAGATAATTCGGGAACCAGCCATTCGGGGTTATCGGATACATATTCATTTTCGGTATCGTCCGACGTTTCGGCGGCTACGGCGGTTTCGGGCGCGGGAGGAACGTCCCCGAACGTCTGTTCCGTTTCTTGGCTGTCAGTGTCGGCTTGGATTTCGGAATTGTCTGAAATCGCGAAGCTTTCGGAAATATCCGAGCAGCCGCTCAAAGCGGTGAGAACGGTAAAAAAACATAAAAGTAAAACTGATTTTTTCATGATGACACTCCTTTTGACGAAAAAATGCGGATACAGCTAAATTATAATATATAAACCGTTTTTTGTCAAGCCGCGGACAGGCTAACAATTTTTAATTGCCCTGTTGCATTTTTTGGGATAAAATGTTATAATAAACTTAAAGAGTATTTTTCGGGAAAGGATATCATATGTCATTTTCAAACAAAAAAAAGGAGCTTCTGATGTCGACCGAGGCAAGGCTGGCGCAGATGCTGTCTGAAATGAACGAAAGCAGGCGCGGCGGGGAAGCGGGAAAATTGGTGTGCGAAACGGAATGCACAATGTCGCGTATCCGCTCCTACTCGGATTTTTTGTATATACTGCGCGTTAAGCCGCTCCAGACCGTGTGTTATTACGGCGCGGGCGCGTTCCTGCTGCTGACGCTGAGCGCACTGTGGTGCAGAGAGTGGATTCTCGCGGTGATTTTCGCGGTGATTTTTGTCATTCTTGCCACCCTGCCGCACAACATGAGGATACAATATTTTAACCGCCGTGCGGACGAAATGGAGCAATCCTACGGAAAGGTGATAAATGCGGAATTCGGCGAGGAAATATCCCTTAAAATAACCGAAGCGCCCCCGCACACAACCGAACTCGACGAAAACGGTGAGTCCACGACCCGCCGCACCTCGCTCCCAACGGAAAACGCCGAGATAACCGAGATACCGCTTCCCTATGACCGCGTATCGCTTGCCGTTGAATGTTCCCACAGCTTTTACATCTTCCCCGTAGATGAAAAGAAGCGCGCTATGGAAACGATCATATGCGACAAAACCCAATTCCTGTGCGGTACTCCCATGGAGCTGCGCGATACGCTGGCAAAAAAATGCGGAAAAAGGTTTAAAATCAAAACAAAGAAAAGCTGACAAATGCAGAAATATCTGTAAATACAAGGAGGGTGAAAGCCGCAAGTCTTTCACCCTTCCGCTATTAAATAATATCAGACTTTTTCGACGGGAATCCATATCTCAACTATGGAATCTGATTCATTTTCATTAAAGCGCTCGTCGTAATACTCAACGCAATAATGCATATTTTCATTGAAAAGCCTTTCGGAATAACCTTGGTCATTTGTTTTCAGCCATTCGTCCATGGCGCTGTTTTCGCTCTCATACCCGCTCGATACATATACGTCAAAAGAGGCATATTTTGACGCGGGCAATTCAAATATGGAATATGCGGGGTCTATATTTCCTTTGTCCGAAACGGAACAGCCCACATACACCGTGCATTTATCGCCCTCATATACCCTTATTTCGTATCCGTTATCGGATAAAGCGTTTTTTAGCGGCTTTTCACTGTATAATTTCCCAAAGGTCTGCCACACCTCTCCCGTTCTGTTGCCGTCACCGTGCGTTCCCGCAATTATTATTGCGCCACGCTTAATAATATTTGGATTCAAAAAAGTCCCTCCCCTCAATCTGTTGGTAAATTTCATAATCAACTCTTCTGCGGTTACCACTACCGGCTGATACTTCTGTGCCCTGTATTCGCTCGGAGATATTCCCTGCACGTTCTTAAAAGTCCTCGAAAAAGTCTGCGGCGAATCAAAGCCGCAATCCAAAGCAATTTCCAATATGGACTTTTCGGTACCGCAAAGCTGTCCGCACGCATAAAGAACACGCCTGTCCCGTATATAGACCGCCAACGGTTTCCCTACGATTACGGAAAAAAGTCTGTGAAAATAAAAAGGGGAAAGATAAAATTTTTTTGACAGCATTTCAAGGGTTATAGTCTCATTAAAATGCTCGTCAATATATTTTAAGGCTTCGCTTATTTGAGAAAAGTTCTTCAACGTTTCACTTCCTTTCGCTGATTTTGCAGCTGCAATATAAGTATAGCAGAAAATAAGCGCTTTGTCTTAACAATTCTTGCCGATTTTTTGCGGCAAATACCAAAATTACCGCACAGAAGGCTGTGCGGTATTGTTTTATATTATTCAGGCGGCATTCATTTTTGCTTATCAAATTCCCAGAATAGTGAAACATTCCTCCGATTTGAAAACCTCCGCCGCCCACGCGGAAACTTCCTCGTATAATTCTAAGCAGCTTCTGTCGCTTTGCCGTATAGCTTTTCCTATTTTCCCCCAATCAGCGGCGGAAACCTCTGTCGGTCCATACCTATCGTAGTCAGGGATTATCAGAAGAATTGCATCAACGAACCCGCCGCATTGGTCCAGCATATCATCGTGCAGAAATACCGAATCCTCTTTCCAGAAGGTCGCTCCGTCCCACTTTCCTCTGCAAAACTCATGATAACACGTGCCTTTTCTCTCGGAATTTTCAACAAAATATTTCATTAGTTACCCCCAAACGGAGCTGCTTTACGCTTCACTATAATTATGCGGAAAATAAATACCTTTTTTGGCTATGGCATAATAGCCCAGCATCATTCCGCCGGTTATCACCCATGAAATGGGGTATACGATAAGCAGAGAGAGCAGACTGCCGAAGTGCGGGAAAATCAGATAGACCCATATCACCCTGAACAACACTACGCCGACGACAGTAATGACCGCCGGTATTGCCGAGCGCCCCATTCCGCGCAGCGCAGAGCCGGTTATCTCATAGCTCGCGGTAATGAACAAAAACGGCAGTATGTACATTATCCTTACCATCGCAAACTCTATCTCAAGAGGCTTTACCGTATAAATTTTTATCAGGAAGCTGCTGCCCGCTATGAATATACCGCAAAGCACTATCATGCCGACAACGCTTTCCAGCAGGCACAGCCGCATGATTTTTTTACACCTGTCATATTTGCACGCGCCGTAATTCTGCCCGATAAAAGTGACCGCCGACTGGCTGAAAGCACTCACGATAAAATATCCGAACATCTCAAAATTGAGCGCCGCCGTCATTCCGCCCACCGCGTCCGAGCCGAAGCTGTTTATCGCCGATTGCAGACAGATATTCGACAGCGAAAACACCGCCGACTGAAGCGCTGCGGGCGCTCCTATCCGCAGTATCCTTTTAAGGGATCTTCCCTCAATCCTGAGCTGCTTAAGATCAAGGCGTATGACGCTCGTTTCGCGGCAAAGAATGATTATAACCACGATCGAACTAAAAATATTTGAAACGACCGTAGCGACGGCAACTCCAGCCACGTCCATTTTAAACACTATCACAAGCAGAAGATTAAGGCATACATTAAGCACACCCGAGCCAATAAGGCAGAACATCGGACGTTTGGTATCCCCTATGCTGCGCAGTATAGCCGCTCCGTAGTTGTACGGTATTATAAAAGGCATTCCTATGCAATATATCCTAAGATACATCACCGCTCTGTCCAGAACGTCCGCGGGAGTGTCTATTAGCTCCAGCAGCGGTCTTGACAGCACAATACCCACCACTGCCGAAAAAATCCCGCAAATAAGTGAGAACAGCATGGAGGTTTGCACAACGGGCTTTACCTCCTTGGTGTTCTGCTGCCCTATAAGCTGGGATATGACCACATTAGCCCCAACCGACAGACCCACAAACAAATTTACAAACAGCCCCACAAGCACACTGTTGCTTCCTACCGCTGCAAGCGCACCGTCCCGCGCAAACCGCCCCGCCACCGCTACATCCGCGGAATTGAAAAGCTGCTGAAGCGAGCTGCTCGCGAATATCGGCAGCGCAAACATCACCAACTTCTTTGCCAGAGGTCCGTTTAGCATATCTATCCCATTTTTCTTTTTAACTTTCTCTGTCATATATTACTCCTTATTTGAAAAAATTTTCCGCACCGCTTCGTTTTCGGCTTTGCCGAAAACTGCGCTATCCTCACCGATAAAGCTCCGCTACACTTCGCATTATCGGCGGCTTGCGGAAAATTCATGCGTGAGCGATACGTCGCCGCCCGCTTTCAGCGCCATTGCTCTCAATTTCACCATCTTTGGGTAATTTGCGCAAAATAAAAATAACGCCCAACAGCGTCATTCTGTTACTATGTGCTTTTCCTTTTTATTATAGTACAAAATATTCAAATTGTCAATGCCTGTTTTAGGAAGTTTTATAATATAAAAAATTTTTAAACCCTCTTGACAAAACATTAAAATAAGTATATACTGTATATAGAACATATGAACACATTAAAACTCTGCAAAGCTGTTGAAAACTGACTGACGATTCATGCGCCGCAGTATGAATGGCGGGAATGCGGAAATTCATAATTTTCGGACAAGGAGTGATGAATTGAAAATATTGCAGAACAGCGACGTTCCCATTTACAAACAGATAGCCTCTCAGTTTAAGGAGGATATTATGAGCGGGAAAATCTCTGAGGGAGAATACCTGCCGTCTATTCGAGGGCTTGCACGGGATCTAAAGATAAGCGTGATAACCACGATGAAAGCATACGAGCAGCTCTCGGAGGAGGGGTTGATATCCCCAGTGCAGGGCAAAGGCTATATGGTCAACGCACAGGACAGGGAAATGGTAAAGGAACAGCATCTGCGGCTGCTGGAGCAGCATTTGCAGAACGCAATGGATTCCGCAAAGCTTGCGGGAGTATCCCGCGAGGAGCTGCTTAAAATGATAAACGTATTGTACGATACGAATTAGGGAGGGTATTTATATGACAATCATGTCAAAGGACAGAAAAACCATAATCATGAAAATCAAAAGTATTCAGGTAGTGAAAAACTTCGGCGGTCCGAAGGACGGCAAGTATATTCTTATGGCAAACGGCGGGTTCGGCGAAGGAGTGATACTCGCGCAGTATGCTGAGGAGAAGAACGCAGTAGACGAGCTGGAAAAGATATATGCCGCCATTGCGGATGGCGCGTCGACATACCGTGTCGACTGATTTTAAAAGGAGAATAATGATATGGACAGTGTTATTTCGGCAAAAGGGTTTACCAAAAAATACAGTAAATTTACCCTTGACGTGCCGGAGCTGGATATCCCAAAGGGCTTTGCCACCGCGCTTATCGGAGCGAACGGAGCGGGCAAGACGACCCTTATCGACGCGCTTTGTGGGATAATCCACGCAACAAGCGGAGAGGTTACATATTTCAACAAATACAAGGATATTGATTCAACGGAGCTTCGCGAAAAGATAGGCTACTGCGCCAGCAGCGGATTTTTCCCGCAGGCATGGAAAGCAAAAGACATAGCTATATCCATGGAGCTTGCCTACGACAGCTTTGACAGGAAAAAATTTGAGGAGCTGTGCGGGCAGCTTGAAGTCGACACCGAGCACACGAAAAAGGCGCGCGCCATGTACAAGCAGTCTGACGGAAACCGTATGAGAACCGCGCTGGCGGCAGTGTTCGCACGCGAAACGGAGCTGATGGTGCTGGACGAACCGGGCAGCTCGCTCGACCCGCTTATGCGCGACAGGCTGTGCGACCGCATGAGGGAATACCTTGACGACGGCGAGGGGGAGAAGTCAATAATTTTTTCCACCCACAACATAGCAGATATGGAAAACGCGGCGGATTATGCCGTTTTTATGGACGCAGGCAAAATTATCGAGCAGGGATTTGTGGAGGACTTAAAGGAAAAGTACGTTATCGCACGGGGAGAATCCGCGGGTTACGATGAAGTCAAGGGGCTTCTATTGTCACACAACTGCAACAGGACTGTCTTTGACGGACTGGCGCTTTCCGAAAATCAGGAAAAACTGTCGGAGATGGGTGCGGCTTGTGAGCGCCCCACTCTCCAGCAGCTTAGTATCGGATTGCTGAAATACGCGGAGGAGATACGATGAGGAGGTACATAAATGATTTCCGCATATTTACGGGGAAAACGGCGCTGATAACGGCAATGTGGAGCGAGCTGGCGGTTATAGTTCTGTTCGCGGCGCTTATAGCGGTACACACGCTCACTGACAGCGAGACGATAAGGGGCTTCTGCGAGGGATTTATCCCCATGTTCTGCACGCTCATACCCATAATCGGATATATTCCCTGCAACACCACGTTTAACCTTAATCGTGCCGTCAACCCCGGGTACAAGTATTTCCATTCGCTTCCAGACTCGGCAGGTCGCTTCCGCAGAGCGCTTACGGCAAGCAGCGTTATCTCGCTGGCGCTCGTATTGATATGGGCAGGGGCGCTGTGGCTGTGGAGTCCTACGATATCGATGTTTGTCGTGTTTATGGGGCTGAGCCTTAAGGGAACTCAGAACATTTTCGGGCATGCCAAAAGCGGCTTGGGAATGTTTTTGCCCATGCTGGTGGTGATATCCGCCATGGGCTTTTTAATGGGATTTACCTCAACGGACGCAGACAGCCTGATCTACATGAAGCCCGAGGGCATTTTTTACGCGGCTCCCGCCGCGGGAGCGGCGATATTCGTTGTCGGCACAGTGTACAGCGCCGCCTTAGCGGAAAAGAAGTGGCGGAGAGAGGTCGACTAACAGTCAGGAGAGCGGAAGGCGTTGCTTGTCTCGATAATGAAATGCAAAAGTATTTGGCTTGGCGCAGCGTGATAATCGGGAAGCAAAGGAGCGTTCAAAGCACAGGGGCAAGACGCCCACGAATGAATTTTCCACAAGGCGAAAAGTTTTGCGCAATAATCGCATAAATGCTTTAAAATAATACATGACATATTGCACAAAGCTATCCGCTGAGGCTAACGGAACCCGACAAAGGCGGGTCGAATGGTGCGGAAAATTCTTTAAAATAAGGAGAAATTATGAGAGGATTGAAATTTTTGTTTACCCGATGGGCAAGATATAAGTGGATCATTGCACTTACGGCGGCTTTGTTTGCGGGCACAGTGTTTTTATGCTGCTGCGCCGTGGAAATGCCCGGTAACGAGGAATATCTTTTGTCGGTGGCGTTTCTGCCCGTCGCTTACTACATCGTGCCGATGATGGGCGCGACTATATGCTTCGCGAATATCATCGGCAATAAGCTTATGCTCTCCAGTCCTATTGCGAAAGAGCTGTATACCGTAAGCGTCCCGCTGTTTATAATGATTCTGACGCTCGGCTCTATGGCAGTCGCCGACGGCGCGTATTTTATTGTGCTCGCGGCGAAAGGTGCTGCCGCAGAATATTATTCCGACACATTTATTTTCATGGCTATCTGCGGCGGGCTGGATATACTCGCTCTCTCGCTGCTTTCAAGAGTCATGCTGGGCGGAGTGATAATGTTATATGTGAACCTGCTTCCCTATATTGGCTTTATCCTGATCTTGGACGAGGATATAAAGCGAAACGGTTTCGGTCTGCCGCTTCAGGTATCCGTGCTTATTTTTGCGGGAGTTATCTCTGCCGTTTCCATCGCTTCATTCATGATAAACAAAGCATACTTTAGAAAGCTCAATTTCAAGCAGCCCGCGACTGTCTATGCGGCAAGATAAGCGAATGTGTGTTTAACTCGGAATATTTGCGCAACAACTGTGCAATAAAATTCATCAAACTTTCACAAAACAGACCTTTAACTTACATACAAAACGGATATAATACAATTACTGAACGGAAAGAGTTCAGCCTAAAAATTGCTAACCGACCCTTTTCATATAATTACCAACCAAACCAACACCGCACCCCCGTGAGAGATCACGGGGGTGCGGTGTTTTGTTATCCGGCTTCAGACGATTCTGCGGGAGAGCTGCTCTCCGCAGGCTGTATGGGCTGTACGGGTTGTATTGGTTGTATGGACTGCGTATCCTTTACGTTTATCTCGAAGTCGGCTGGCACGGCTATGTTCCCTTGGAGGGTATAGTCAAGGATTAACCGTATACCTTCCTTTTCTGGTAGAAATTTCTCAGTAACGTTTATAATATCAAAATCCTTGTAGAAGTTTGCCTCATAATCAGATTTTAGCCGCCTCAACTCATTTACGCAGTCATCGTCTGTACGGGTTATGTCAGCGTCACGGTACTCCGTGTATATGCCGGTTTTTATCTTAAACGGCATTTCCGCACCAAATATGCTCACTATCGCGGTTTCCTCGGAGTAGACCGCGTTTTCCTTGTACGCTCTTCCAAAATAGAGCGGGTATATATCGTCCTCAAAGACAAGACTTTTATAGCGGGTCTGCTCTCCGTCGGGGATATGAAGCGTTTCGTTGTAGGGAACGAAAAACTCCCGCGTTTCTGTAAATTCTCCGATTATCTCTGCGTCTGCCCTGACGAAAAGAACATTTCCCGTTTCCGAACCATTCAGCACTATCGACGAGGTTTCTACCACCCCACTTACAAGCAGCCCGCCTTCCTGAACACCACTTCCAACCTCCACTACAGAGGCTCCTCTGCGAACAGTGCGGCTGACAACCACTGCGTCCCGTGACGCCACAAGATTACGAGGCGCGCTGTTGTCCTCCATATCCGGCAGCGGTACTCCTGTTTCAAGGTGTACCGTAACGCGGCAGCCCGTGCAGGAAACATCTGCCCATGCGCAGTTTTCTATTGCAAGCATAAGCTCGCGTTCGGCTTTGTAGGTTTTCAGACCCATTCTGTCTGCACCCTCGGTTATACCGCAGTCCTCCAGTATTTTAAGCACCTGTCCGCGCGGAGCGTTTCCCTCAATATGTATTTCCGCAATGCGGGACTGGTTTACCGAAAGTATTATTCCGAACAGCAGCGCTCCCACATAAAGCCCCACACGCCGCTGATATCGCATCAGCGTGAAATACAGTCCCCTGCGCTTTCCTGCGCGGAGCTTAACGCCGTTTTTCCGCGCTGTTTCCGCAACGGTGTAGTAATCCATAGGTGAAACTGTTCCCTTGATTACGCCGCCCTTTACCCTTACTCCGCGAAGAGCTATACCCATTTCAAGCAGCTGCGAGAGCATTTTCTCCTGATATCCGCCTATACCGCTGAACCGAACCTGACCAAGATAAAATCCCCTTGCATTCTCTCTTTTCATCTTAATTCTTTAAACGCTCCTTTCTCAATAACACGCTGCCGGAATAAAACGTTTTTCACAGCTCCTCCATTGTAAGAGAATGAATTTTTCCCGATATTTTCACGCCGTCCGCTCCGAAGCTCTCCAGTATAAGCGGCGTGCCCGAAATCTTTATATTCATTCCATAAACCGACAAGGTAATGAAGTTGTCATCGCAGCCGCATACGCAGCGGCAGTTTTCAACATATATCTCCCGCCCGTCGCGTATGGTTATCGTGGAGTGTCTGTGCGGCAGGTCATCAAGGATAGCGGCACGTTCCCTTATATTCATTCTGATCCCCCCATAAAACTTGTCTGTAAAGTATATGGCAGGGGGAGCAAAAAAATTACTTGGCTGTTCTTATGGCATTTGCTTTTATTCATCCCATAATTATAAAAAGAAATGCCGCCCGTAAAATTTTACGGGCGGTCAGCCTTTGTATAAATTGTTGATCTAAGCCGAATTATTTAAATTTAAAATTTTCCGCGACCTGCCTGAATGCGCTACACTACGCTTCGCCGCATGTTGTGTATTCAGGCTCCCGCGAAAAATTTCCTGCTTCAAAATTGTGTTACATTATTTTTTTCTGCAAGCTGGCTGCCCAATGAATTTTATGGGCAGTTTTATTGTATTTATTCATCCAGTACCTTTTCAATATCGCTTCTTATACTGACAAACAGCCTGGCAAGCTCGGGATCGAAATGAGTGCCCCCCGATTCTTTTATTATATCAAAAGCCTTATCCACTGGCATCTGTTCTTTATAGCAGCGCTTTGATACAAGCGCGTCAAACACGTCCGCCACTGCCATTATTCTGGCGCACAAAGGTATCTCGTCCCCCCTAAGCCCAAGCGGGTATCCGCTTCCGTTCCACTTTTCATGGTGCGCCGCCGCTACGCGGGAAGCTATCTCGATATATTCGCGGTCTTCTATATTTCCGAGAACCTCACCCACAATACGCCCACCCGCGGTGGTGTGAGTTTTCATACGCTCAAACTCCTCTTCGGTGAGCTTGCCCGGCTTCTGCAAAATGCTGTCCGAAACCGTTATTTTTCCGATGTCGTGTAAAGGAGCCGCTTTCACGGTAAGCTCCACATATCTGTCGTTGAGAATTTCGGGAAGATAGCCATCTCTCTGCGCAGCTTTCGCCAGAAGCTCGACATAAACGCTTGTTCGCTTAACATGCTCACCCGTGTCGTGGTCGCGGCTTTCGATAAGATTTGCCATACCGATGATCGTGCTTTCCTGAATAGCAAGCATTTTACGGTTTCGCTCCATTATCTCCCGCGTTTTTTTCTCATTATCAATCTCAAGACGATTTTTGTAATTTTCGAGATTTGATGTTATGCGCACACACAATATAAGGCATACCGCCATAACGATAACGATTGCCATACTGCACACTATTTCGCTTATTCCCGCAGCAGTGATTGTTGACTCCATCTTTTCACGGGTAGCGTTCATTTCACCGTGTATATACTCGTCCATAATCGCCGCGTTGGCATTAATGCTGTTTATGAACTTTGACATTGACGAAATTATATAATATTCGGCGGTTGCAGTGTTTCCTTCACCGCTCAGTTTAAAAACATTTTCCGCATTCTGAAAATAGCCTACCGCGTCGGAATAAACCTTGTGGAAAAGCTGTTCCTTTTCACTTCCTGAAACGTTAGCATTGATCTCATCAAGCGTTTCCATAATAAGGCTCTCCAGACCGTCAGCTTCCTCTTTATATGCCGCCTTGCTTTCTTTGGAATCGGAAAATGTGTGCCAGGAAACAATCGTCTGATGACGATATATGAGATTCTGAAGTTCCGACATATCCAATCTGTCCTGAAGGCTTCTCCCAATAATCTGCTCATAGTTTTTAGATATCTCGCTGATATGATGCTGCATGATAAGCATACCGCCTATTCCGGCAAATCCCGCAAGAAGCACCAAAATAAATATCTGAAAAGGGATACGTTTTATAAGCTTCATCTTAAATTCTCCGCTGCACTGTTCATTACGGCCGCACGGCTGCTCAACCGCCGAGCTGCTCAGTTTCGGCGGATTCCAAGACATTGACCGGTGCTGCCGTTATCTCTCTTACCATTGTGTCCAATAAATATTGCAAGGGTTTATCGTCGGGATTTCCACCCGCTATTGTAACCCCGAATATGTAAGAGGGATTCCAAAAGGTGTCAGCCACGCTCTGGGTATAGGCAAACTCAGACTGTTCAAATAAAGCTGCTATCGCCGGAGAGGACTGAACTGCATCTGACTGTGCTGCATTTATGTTTGATGGGCACTCCCCCATCATGTTAAAGCGTTTCATTTGACTTTGTTCATCGGTTATTTTCTCCGCCAGGCGCATAGCCCACTCGCTGTTTGAAGAATAGGGATTAACCCCGACCAGCTTATATCCGGAAAAGCTGCACATCTGCACGCTGTCTCCGGCAATAGTATAACACGGCAGCTTTGCCGCGGCATAATTCTCTCCCCACTTCTCTTCAACCGCTGAAGCGTTCCACGCTCCGTTTATGCCTGCAATAATGCTGCCGTCTGCCACTCCGTCCAGAAAACCCGTATTATCACAGTTAAGAAAGCCATTATGCGCCGCTATGCTCAGCATAGCCTCCGCCACGTCTGTTCCCTTATATTTACCGTTATCCGAATTCCATGTACAGCGGTTTGACAGCCTGTCCTCATTGATTTCCAGCTCCAGCCCCACTCCTTTAAAGAAAGAATATATATACCAGCCGCTGGAAAAATCCATGGCAAATTTTCTGCCGTTTTCAGCGGATATCTCAAGAATACGGTCAAAGCTTTTTATGTCATCTTCTGTAAAATAAGCAGAATTGTAATACAGAAAATATCCGTTGCCCGCAGTCATAGGATAAGCGTACAGCTTATCGTCCCTCATAGCTGCGCGGCATGCGCCGTTGTTTTCGCCGCCGTTCGCCTGAATTATTGCTTCGGTATTTTCGGTTATTTCAAGGAGCGCTCCACCCCGCCACAGATAGTCAAACTTATCATCGGCAAATGTGTAAACGTCCGCCGCGGCACGCGGATTAGAAAGTACTGTGTCTCTACATGTGTCAACGCTTTCGTCGCTTACCGTGATAAAAAACGCTGCTTCTTCGGCATGCTCAGCTTTAAATTCCTCAATAATTTGATTAATAAGCTCTGCGTCCTCGCTGCTCCTCCAAACCGAGAGTTTTACCTCCGGAAGCTGCTCTGAAGCCGAGTTATGCGAGCATGAAGTCATTGCTAACAATAAAACACAAACAGCAGCGGATTTCATTACAGTGGCAATCTTCATCAAAACCGTCCCTTTCTCCCGTATCCGGAACACTTTAAATTACGGCATATTACTATATGTCAAACAGTACTTATATGACACAGATATATAAGTTTATTATACCACCTTATGGATAATTTGTCAATACAACCTCACATAATTAGGAAAGAGCTTCTGAAAAACCGATACATATAAAAGCATTTACATTGAAAATGTATGTATTAGCTGATAGAGTTGTTTAAGTTATTTTATATATAATTTATACTTCTAATTTAATTGATATTTTTAGTTTATATGCAGCCGCAGCACTCACCAGTTTAGAATTTAAAAGGGTGGAGCTTTGTGTTGTTAAGGCTTGTTATATCCTCTTACAAGAAACTTCCGCCTTTCCTCTGATAATTTATCCTCGTTTATAATTTGTAAACGCATAAATTTAATTTAACACATCCAACTATGAATAAGCATCATTAGCTTAAAAAATTTTTCACAGCATCTTTTTTGCATAAAAACCAAACCATTATAAAATCCCTTTTGCAATAACAAAAGCCCCGTTGCGCACCGGAGCTTTTGTCGTTTTTTATTATTGCGCGTGGTCTACCGCAAGTGAACCGTCGGAAACACCGATTTTTATGATATCTCCCTGCCTAACCTTATCAGCAAGTATCTCCTGAGCTATTAAAGTTTCAAGATTGCGCTGGATATACCTTTTAAGCGGACGCGCGCCGAAGTTGGGGTCGTAGCTCGCGTCAACGATAAACTGCTTTGCCTCGTCGCTTATGCTCAGCGTAAGCTGCTTATCCTTAAGACGCTTTTGCAGGTCGGCTGTCTGGATATCTATAATGCCGAATATTTCCGTCTTGGTAAGCGGCTTGTAGAATACTATCTCGTCAAGCCTGTTAAGGAACTCGGGGCGGAAAGAGCGCTTGAGAAGTGAATCCACCTCGCTTCTCGCTGCCTCGGAAATGCTGCCGTTTTCATCAATTCCGTCAAGAATAAACTGTGAGCCAAGATTTGAAGTCAGAATTATAATGGTGTTCTTGAAATCCACCGTTCTGCCCTGTCCGTCGGTTATATGACCGTCGTCGAGCACCTGAAGCAGCACGTTGAACACATCGGGGTGAGCCTTTTCAACCTCGTCGAACAGCACAACGGAGTAGGGCTTGCGGCGCACCGCTTCGGTAAGCTGTCCGCCCTCCTCATATCCGACATATCCCGGAGGCGCTCCGATAAGGCGGGAGACGCTGTATTTCTCCATATACTCGCTCATATCCAGCCGCACGATATTGTGCTCGTCATCGAAAAGCGATTCCGCCAGCGCCTTGGCAAGCTCCGTCTTGCCCACGCCCGTAGGACCTAAAAACAGGAACGAACCCAGCGGCTTTCTCGGGTCGTTGATACCCGCGCGGGAGCGCATTATCGCCTCGGTAACGCGCCTTACAGCCTCGTCCTGCCCCTTTACGCGCCTGTGGAGTGTTTCTCCGAGTGTCAGAATTTTCTGACGCTCTCCCTCTACCAGCTTCGCCACGGGGATACCCGTCCACCGTGCCACAATGCGCGCTATCTCCTCCTCGGAGACCTTGTCACGCAGCAGAGAGTTCGCTTTTGCCTGCTCCGCCGTTTCCTCCTCGTGCTGAAGCTCTGCCTGAAGCTTGGGCAGTTTTCCATACTGAAGCTCCGCTGCCTTGTTAAGGTTATAATCCAGCTTCGCTTTCTCTATCTCCGCGTTGGTGTTCTCTATTTCCTTGCGAAGCTCCTGAACGCGGGTAATGGCGTTCTTCTCGTTCTCCCATCTCGCTTTCATCGCGGTGAATCTGTCGCGCATCTCGGCAAGCTCCTTCTGAATATCAGCAAGGTGCTCCTGCGAAAGCTTATCGGTTTCCTTTTTCAAAGCCGCTTCCTCTATCTCGTGCTGCATTATGCTTCGGGATATCTCGTCAAGCTCGGCGGGCATGGAATCCATCTCCGTCCTTATCATGGCGCAGGCTTCATCCACAAGGTCTATCGCCTTGTCGGGCAGAAATCTGTCCGTGATATAGCGGTTGGAGAGCGTCGCGGCGGCGATTATGGCGCTGTCCTGTATCTTCACGCCATGGAACACCTCATAGCGCTCCTTAAGTCCGCGAAGTATCGAGATGGAGTCCTCCACGGTAGGCTCGTCCACCAGCACTGTCTGGAAGCGGCGCTCAAGCGCGGGGTCTTTTTCGATATATTTGCCGTATTCGTCAAGAGTGGTCGCGCCAATACAGTGAAGCTCGCCGCGCGCCAGCATGGGCTTCAGCAGATTGCCCGCGTCCATCGCGCCGCCCGATTTTCCCGCGCCGACTATCAGATGCAGCTCGTCAATAAACAGGATAATGCGCCCGTCGCTCTTCTTGACCTCCTGAAGCACTGCCTTAAGGCGCTCCTCAAACTCTCCCTGATATTTCGCGCCCGCGATAAGAGCACCCATATCAAGCGAAAACAGCTTTCTGTCCTTTAGGTTTGAGGGAACGTCGCCGCGCACTATTCTGAGCGCCAGCCCCTCCGCTATCGCTGTCTTGCCCACACCCGGCTCTCCTATAAGGCAGGGGTTGTTTTTGGTCTTGCGGGAGAGTATACGGATAACGTTGCGTATCTCGCTGTCGCGTCCTATCACGGGATCAAGCTTGTTAGCGCGCGCAAGCTCCACTAAATCCTGCCCGTACTTGTTAAGTACATCGTAGGTTTCCTCGGGATTTTGCGAGGTTACGCGGGCGCTGCCGCGTATCTCGGAAATTGCTTTCAGCAAGCGATTCTTTTCAATTCCAAAGCTCCTGAAAATACCCGTAATACCGCTGCCCGCCTTTTCCGCCAGAGCCAGCAGCAGGTGCTCTACGGAAACGTACTCGTCCTTCATGTGCTGCGCCTGCTTTTCCGCCTCGGTAAAGGACTTGTCAAGGTCGGGAGATATCAGTATCTTTCCCGCCTCTCTGCCGCTGCCCGTAACTCTCGGCAGACCCTCGACAAACTTCAGCGCGGCGGTCTTTACCGCACCCGCGTCGATGCTCATTCTGGTGATTATCTGCGGAACAAGCCCGCCGTCATCTGCCAGCAGTGCATACAGCAGGTGCTCCTGCTCAACGCAGTTGTTCTGATAGCTTATGGACAGATCCTGAGCCTCTTGCACCGCTTCCATCGTCTTTTGTGTGAATTTGTTCGGATTCATAATTATAACCCCCTTTTCGGTTAATTGTTTATTGTTTACAATTTGTTAGCATTCAGATTATGACCGATTGCCTGATTATTTCGTGCGCGTACCCCTCCTCCGCCGCTGACGCGGCTGCCGAAACGTCGGGAAGCTCCGCGAAAAAGCGCTTCATAACACCGTCGAACATCGCCATATAGTCCGCAACCGCCATTCCCAGCTCCTCGTCGGTTATGCTTTCTGAAGGCATACTCAGCGTTCTGGAGAACCTGCCGTTTTCAATAGTATATACTATGTTGCGGTTGAGGGAAGCTGCTATATACTTCTGCTCCAGCGCTGCCCAGCAGCTGAAGAAGCCCGTAAGGTCCTCTATCAGCTCCGCGTTGCGTGTGCGGAACGCCACCCGTAGCTCCCCCGCCTTTCTTTCACCTCGTGAATAGATTTCAACGGAATACCGTATCGTGGGCTTGTATCGGTATTTAAGAGTTGAGCGGCAGGAAAGCGTACTGCCCGATGACTGCTCCGTCAAGTAAAACTCGCCGTTCATGGAGTTTTGCAGCGCCGCAAGTATATCGCGCAGGCGCATTTCTGGTGTGATATATGCCACACGCTCCGCCAGCAGCTGATTTATCATCGCGGAACGGCTCAATCCCGCGCTGCGCGCCATGATATCTACCGCTTCCACAACGCTGTCAGACAACACAAGACTGTATATGCTCTTGTCCGTTTCTACCACTCCTTCACCATAAATCGTTGCCTTGTATTAATAATTGTAACATATTTTTAATAACTTGTCAAGCATTTTTAATAATTTTCTTTGCGTTTTTTAGAAATATTCTTTGTAAACTTTGATCTAATTTAAATAGAAAGATATTTATCGACGTCGGGCTGCCCGACAGCATATCAATATTTAAGTTGAACTTGCGTTCATAAAATTTATACCGTAACATGAAGTTGCACAGAAAATTCTGCTGTGCAGCAAAAACGCAAAATTCCTGTTGATTTTTATGCCAAAATGATGTATAATAAAAACAAACAGGCTGCCGCAAAAAAGCGGCGGCAAGAAAGGACATATGATATGAACGTATGGCATGATGTAGCCCCGGAAAGGATCACCCCCACGGATTTTCTGGCGGTGATAGAAATTGAAAAGGGAAGCAAGAAAAAATATGAGCTTGACAAGCAGACGGGCTTGATAATCCTTGACAGGATACTTTACACCTCCACACACTATCCCGCGAATTACGGGTTCATTCCCCGCACGCTGGCGGACGACGGCGACCCGCTTGACGTGCTGCTGCTCTGCAACGAGCCGATAAACCCGCTTGTGTTGGTGCAGTGCTATCCCATCGGAGTAATCACCATGCTTGATAACGGCAGGAACGACGAAAAGATAATCGCTATCCCCTTTGAAGACCCCACTTACAACGCTTACCGCGGGATAGAGGCTCTTCCCAGCCACATCTTTGAGGAAATGCGGCATTTCTTCTCGGTATACAAGCAGCTTGAGGGCAAGGAGACCGCCGTAAACGAGGTCATGGGACAAAAGGCGGCTGTCGAGGTTATACGCCAATGTATAGATAACTACAACGAAATTTACGGAAACCGCAATAAAGAAAATCCCGGCAAAAAGGATGGGAAGAAATGATACTTGCCAGCGCTTCGCCCCGCCGCCGCGAGCTTCTGGGGCTGATAACAGATGATTTTAAAGTAATTCCCGCAACTGGCGAGGAGAATATTCCCGAAGGTACTTCGCCCGAGGATGCCGTGCGGCTTCTTGCGGAGCGGAAGGCACACGAGATTTATTCCGCTAACCGAGGCGAGGTGATAATCGCCGCGGACACCGTCGTAGCGGTCGGCGGAGAAATTCTCGGCAAGCCGCGGAACGAAAAGCACGCCGCCGAAATGCTCAAATTCCTTTCGGGGCGGCGGCATTCCGTGTTTACGGGGGTATGCGTTATTTTTGCAGACGGAAGCCGCGAGATATTTGCCGAGGAAACCGCCGTAGATTTCTATCCGCTTTCCGAAGCGGAAATAGACAATTATGTCGCTTCGGGGGAGCCTATGGACAAGGCGGGCGCTTACGGCATTCAGGGGCGCGGTGCTCTGATTGTTAAAGGCATTGTCGGGGATTATTATAATGTTATGGGTCTGCCCGTCGGCAGGCTTAACGCGGCGCTGAAAAGCAGAGGTTCTTTATGAAAAAGTGCAAAAAATGCGGCGGGATATATCCCGATGATATGAAGCTGTGCGGCAATTGCGGCGGACGGCTGAAAGCCCTAAGTGTAAGAGGCGGAACCAAGTCCGAGCCGCAGCAGGAAAATCCCTTGCAGACTTACCCCTATACTCTTACGCGTACCCCCTCCAGAGACGCCGCTCCCGAGCACATAAAGGCAAGCGCGCCCGTGTGCCCCAACTGTCAAAGCGCCAATATAAAGCGAATAGGAACGATTTCGAGAGCCATTTCAATAAAGGTGTGGGGTGCGGCAAGCGGAAAGCTCGGCAAGAACATGGAATGCAGAAGCTGTGGGTATAAATGGTAGAAAGCGAAAACATTAAGCCGACAGCACCGATCACAGACAGAAATATAAAATGGTTTGATAAAATCAGAGTGATAAATCAGAATTCGGCAGGTGAATACATGCGAAAAATTGGTTGTTCTTGTTGGTTCCAACGGTATGGGAAAAAGCTCAACAGCGAAAGCTTTTATGCAGCGACATAAAAAATGTGAATATATCGATTTGGAAGCTTGCAGAGCAATAAACCTATTTTCTTTTACACCTGCAACGAAAAAAGCGGTAAAAGAGGCTTTATGGATATACGAAATGAAGTTGTCGGAAGAGCTTTAAATCTTACCTGTTTTGAAACATGACAGTCCAAATTAAAAGTATAAACAATAACTGTCAACACGGGAGGGAAAATGAAAAAATATTTATCCTCTTGACAAACTGCCTATGTTGTGGTAAAATAACGATAATAGTTTTAAACGCGGCGAAGGGAAACAAAACCGCTGCGCACCTTTTCAGAGAGCTGTTGGCAGGTGAAAAACGGCAGGTGGCGCGGATAATAGCTCCTCCCCGAGCGGAAGCGCCGAACAGGGCGCGCGGAAGCGCGGTTTTATTAGGCGGTTACGGGTTCTCCCGTTACAGAGATCAAAGCGGGCGTTGCGCCAATTAAGAGTGGTACCGTGGAGCCGTGTGTAAGACTTCATCTCTTTTGTGAGATGGAGTCTTTTTTATTGCTGTCATATGTGCAATAATCGCTCACGCGGTAAAGCAATGCCGAAAAATTTCAAATTAAAATCAGAAAGGATCATAAAAACATGAATTACAATTTTACCGCCATTGAAAACAAATGGCAGAAATACTGGCTGGAGCACCGCACATTCCACGCCGAGAACGACTACTCCAAGCCGAAGTTTTACGCGCTGGTGGAGTTCCCCTACCCCAGCGGGCAGGGATTGCACATAGGTCACCCGCGCCCCTACACGGCTATGGATATCGTGGCGAGGAAGCGCAGAATGCAGGGCTACAACGTGCTGTTCCCCATGGGCTATGACGCGTTCGGACTGCCTACGGAAAATTTCGCTATAAAGAACAAGATACACCCCGCCATAGTTACGGAGAACAATATCAACCGTTTCCGTTCACAGATGCAGGCACTGGGGCTTTCGTTCGACTGGGAGAGAGAAGTAAATACCACCGATCCCAAATATTTCAAGTGGACGCAGTTTATCTTTCTGAAGCTGTTCAAGGCGGGTCTTGCGTACAAGAAAGAAATGAGCGTTAACTGGTGCACCTCCTGCAAGGTGGTTCTTGCTAACGAGGAGGTAGTGAACGGCGTTTGCGAGCGCTGCGGCGGCGAGGTCGTGCACAAGGTAAAGAGCCAGTGGATGCTGAAAATAACCGAGTACGCCCAGCGCCTGCTGGACGACCTTAAGGACGTGGATTATTTCGAGAAGATAAAGACCGCGCAGTCCAACTGGATAGGGCGCTCCACGGGTGCCGAGGTGAATTTCACCACCACGGCGGGGGATACCCTCACAGTATACACCACACGCCCCGACACGCTTTTCGGTGCAACTTATATGGTAATATCCCCCGAGCACCCGCTTATCGAAAAGTGGGCGGAGCGTATTTCCAATATGGACGCGGTAAAGGTTTATCAGGCGGAAGCCGCCAAAAAGTCCGACTTTGACCGCACCGAGATGAACAAGGACAAAACGGGCGTAAAGCTTGAGGGAGTAAGAGCGGTAAATCCCGTAAACGGCACGGAGATACCGATATTTATTTCAGATTACGTTCTGATGAGCTACGGCACGGGCGCTATCATGGCAGTACCCGCGCACGACACCCGCGACTGGGAGTTTGCCAAGAAATTCGGTCTGCCCATCATCGAAGTTGTCAAGGGCGGCGAGGACGTTCAGAAGGAAGCTTTCACCGACTGCGCGACGGGCGTGCTGACCAACTCCGATTTCCTGAACGGACTTTCGGTAGAGGACGCTAAGGTAAAAATAAAGCAGTGGCTCACGGAAAAAGGCATAGGTCACGAAAAGGTCAACTTCAAGCTGCGCGACTGGGTATTCTCACGCCAAAGATACTGGGGCGAACCTATCCCCGTTGTGTACTGCGAGAAGTGCGGCTGGGTAGCTCTGCCCGAAAGCGAGCTTCCGCTGGAGCTTCCCGAGGTGGAGAGCTATATGCCCACCGACAACGGTGAAAGCCCCCTCGCGACGCTGGACAGCTTTATCAACACCACCTGCCCCCACTGCGGCGGTCCCGCAAAGAGGGAAACGGACACCATGCCTCAGTGGGCGGGTTCGAGCTGGTATTTCCTGCGCTACTGCGACCCCACCAACGACAAGGAGCTTGCGAGCAAGGAGGCTCTCGAATACTGGATGCCCGTCGACTGGTACAATGGCGGCATGGAGCACACCACGCTCCACCTGCTTTACAGCCGCTTCTGGCACAAATTCCTGTACGACGAGGGATACGTTCCATGCAAGGAGCCGTATATGAAGCGCACCTCGCATGGAATGATACTCGGAAAAGACCCCAAGAACCCCGGCAAGTTCTGCAAGATGTCCAAATCCATGGGCAACGTCATCAATCCCGACGAGGTGGTGGCGGAATACGGCGCGGATACGGTAAGACTGTATGAGATGTTCGTCGGCGACTTTGAGAAAGCCGCTCCGTGGCAGGAGAACGGCATAAAGGGCTGCAAGCGCTTCCTCGACAGGGTGTGGAATATGTCGGAAAAGCTGAAGGACGGGGAGGAATACACCGACAAGCTCCGCGGCTCTATGCACAAGACGATAAAGAAAGTCACTGAGGATATCGAAACGCTGAAATTCAACACCGCCATAGCGACGATGATGGCGCTGCTGAATGAAGCGGACGAGGCGGGCGGCTTCAACCGCGCGGAGTTTAAAACTTTGCTTATCCTGCTTAACCCGTTTGCTCCGCACATCACCGAGGAGCTTTTTGAAGCGCTGGGTTTCGGCATACTAAACGAACAGAAATGGTGTGAATACGACGAGAGCCTTTGTGTCGACAGCACCGTGGAGCTTGCCGTGCAGGTAAACGGCAAGGTTAAGGCGCGCTTTGACGCTCCCGTTGACAGCGACAGCGAAACGCTGGTGGGAATGGCTTTAGAGCTGCCCGAGATAAAGGCGCTGACCGACGGAAAGACTATCATAAAAAAGATTGCCGTGCCGAATAAGCTGGTCAATATCGTGGTTAAGTAAATAGTTATAAAAGATAAAGGTCCTGTTTTTATTATCCGTACTGCTAACTTTGTAAATCCTTTTTTCCTCTGCGCAAGAGGGTCAGAAATTTTGTGAAATTCCTAAATGGGAGCGCGTATTAACGCTCCCATTGAAATTATATGCAGGAGGATTATGAAACCTCGAAACAGAATGCCGCATAAGCCGCTTTGTATGTGACAAAGCTTTAATGGGCAGGAAATAACCACGCAGCGGTGGGATACTCCTCTTTCCCAAAGCGGCATATCTCCCCAACTAACATATATAATCCGCTGTGGCTGCCAGATTATATATACACTAAATTAAGTGATGATTAAATCGGAGGAAAATATGATAAAATCCATTGCGCTTACTTTTGACGACGGACCGAACACCGTTACTACTCCGCAGGTGCTGGAAAAACTGGAGAAATATGGCGTAACGGCTTCCTTCTTTCTTGTGGGAAATAATATCAATGATGAAAGCGCCAAGATAGCAGAAAGGGCATATAAAGCCGGCTGTGAACTGAACAATCACAGCCTGACGCATTCGGTGATGCCAGATATGCCGGCAGATGAAATACGGCGAGAAATAGAAATAACCAACGGAAAAATACGCGCGATAAACGGAGATTTCCCTCGCTTTTTTCGCCCGCCATATATCGCGGTAAACGAAACAATGCACGAAAATATAGATATGACGTTCATAGCGGGAATAGGTGCTGAGGACTGGAAGGACGAGGTATCCGCCGATTCACGCGCCGAAAAGATACTTTCACAGGTGAAAAGCGGGGATATCATACTGCTTCACGATATGGAAGGAAATTTCAGAACGGTAGATGCTCTGGATATGATTATACCGGAGCTTTTGCGGCTTGAGTACCGTTTCCTTACTGTATCAGAGCTTTTTGCCGAGCATGGGACAACTCCCCGTCATGGAACGGTTTATACAAACGTTCTGCAATAAGAAAACGCCGATTAAAACGAAGCGTAACATAATCATACCGTAAGTTGCAGCGTTTTGGCGGGAAAAATATGTTATAATCGGCATTTCCATATATATGGTGTGTCAATATCTCCAAAAAAACGGTTAAAAACTGCCGCGAAACTTACAAAAAGCGCAAATATTCAGCCGCTTGGGTCTTTTTTTTGTTTTCCCTTGACAAAACGCGCCGAATGGGTTATAATATTTAATAATAGATATTATGCGAAAATCAGCGGCTTTTAAGGCGGCACTGAGAGGTCGGCAAGGTTGATTGTTTTCGTTTCGCGGAAGTGTGATACAGTGTGCGGTTATCTTTGACCGCGCAAAAAGTATGAAGGTATCGGAGTTCCATGCATGGGCACTCGTACCGCGGGATAAACGCAATTATAGCCTGCCATTTCTTACGGCAGGCTCTTTTCGCGCCGAAAGGGGGAGTGAGGATGACATGCAGCTGCGAACAACTCGGCTTCAAAGCCGAAATACTTGATGAAAGCGCGATGGCAAGGGCAGTTACACGAATTTCGTTTGAAATTGTCGAACGGAATAAGGGTACGGATAGCCTTTGTCTTATCGGGCTTTTTTCGCGCGGAGCGGTGCTGGCGCAGCGTATCGCAGCGAAAATCGGAGAGGTTGAGGATGGCGGAGTTTCCGTGGGATTGCTTGATATAACTCCTTTCAGAGATGACGAACGGCGTGCGGGCACGTCGGATTTCAGCAAAATCGGTTTTGACATCACCAGAAAACGTGTGGTTATAGTAGACGATGTGATATTTACGGGAAGAACCGCCCGCGCTGCCATCGACGGTCTGCTGTCGCGCGGCAGACCTACTGTCATACAGCTTGCGGCGCTTATTGACAGGGGGCACAGAGAACTGCCCATTAGAGCGGACTATGTGGGAAAAAATCTGCCCACCTCGCGCGGAGAAACAGTCAAGGTTATGGTAAAGGAACTGGACGGATGCGACAAAGCGGTTATACTTAAGGCTGACAGCGGATAGTTTGTTAACACTGGCGTTCATTTTTGACGAAATAGTCAAAAAAGCGGAATAAACAACTTTTGTAAAAAGGCAAATTAACTCCAATGCATGAATTTTCCGCAAGCTGATGAAAAAACGAAATGCGGCGGAGCATTCGTATCGTGACTTGGAAAACAATGATAATCGCTCCGCCTAAATAAGAGAAATCAGGGAGCTTATGTGTTTGCTACGCTTTAATCAACGCTGCTCCGGCGTAAACTGCCTTTGTCAGGTGAAGCGATGCGGAAAATTATTTTAAATCAAGGAGGCATAATGGATATTTTATTAAGGAACGGATATGTGGTGGACAGCGCTAACAGCTTTGAGGGAATAAGGAATATTCTGATTCGTGATGGAGTTATCGCCTCCGTCGGGCATGATATTCCAGCACCGGAGGGTGCACGGGTAATAGATTGCAATGGAAAGACGGTAATACCCGGAATATGCGATATGCATGTTCATTTCCGCGACCCGGGTCAGACTCACAAAGAAGATATAATAACGGGCGGAAATGCCGCTGCCGCGGGCGGAGTCACTGCCGTGGCATGTATGCCAAATACCATGCCTCCCATAGATAATGCCCAAACGGTAAAATACATTCTTGATAAGGCAAAAGAGTCAAAGGTAAAGGTTTATCCAGTCGGCTGTATAACAAAGGGGCTTTCCGGAGATGAGCTTTGCGACTTTGATGAGCTGCGCCGTGCGGGCTGTGTGGCGGTCTCAGATGACGGCAAGCCTGTGCGCAACGCCCGCGTTATGGCGCAGGCAATGGTAAAGGCTCATTACGCGGGGCTTAAGGTGATATCCCACTGCGAGGACCCCGATATAGTGCAAGGCGGCATAATGAACAGCGGCGAGGTATCAAAGGAGCTGGGCGTTGAAGGAATGAGCCGCATGTCCGAGGATATCAGCACCTCGAGAGAGATAGTTCTCGCCAAGGATCTTGTAATGCCTATCCACATCGCACATGTTTCGACCTTTACATCAATGCAGATTATACGGGTCGCGGCAAATCACGGAGTAATGGTAACATGCGAAACCTGTCCTCACTATTTCAGCCTCACCGATGAGGAGCTTCGCAAGCGCGATGCGGACTACCGCATGAATCCCCCATTGCGTACAAGTGAAGATTTGGAAGCTATCACCGAGGGCGTATGCGACGGAACGATAGACTGTATCGTTACCGACCATGCTCCGCACTCCAAGGAAGAGAAAGCGGATTTCCTGAAAGCGCCGAACGGCGTTGTGGGACTGGAAACTTCTCTCGCGGCAACGCTCACCGCGCTTTACCATACGGGTAAAATATCGCTCAGAAAAATAGTCGCGCTTATGTGCGTCAATCCGAGAACTATTCTTGGTATACCGGGCGGTTCGCTTGGAGTTGGTGATACAGCGGATATCACTGTGGTGGATATCAACGAGGAGTGGACGGTAGATCCCGAAAAACTGCACTCAAAATCGTCGAATACCTGTTTCAAGGGTAAGACATTTAAAGGCAGGGTAAAATACACCATAGTGGACGGAAACGTGGTGTATGAGGATAATATAAAAGCATAAGACTCACGGTAAAAATTTACTGATACTGAGATACGGAAAGGATTGGTACTATGTCACTGGACAGACTTATTGAAAAAATCGAACAGACCCAGAACCCCACAGTAGCGGGGCTTGACCCCAAGCTGGAGTACGTTCCCGAATTTATAAAGGAGCGCTGCTTTGAAAAGTACGGCGAAACACTTAAAGCGGCGGCAAGAGCACTGCTTGTGTTCAACAGGGGGCTTATAGACGCGCTGTGCGATATCGTTCCCGCCGTCAAGCCGCAGGCGGCTTACTATGAGATGTACGGTCCCGCGGGAATGAAGGCGCTTTACAAAACGCAGGAATACGCCCGCGAAAAGGGTATGTACGTTATCACCGACGCAAAGCGCAACGATATCGGCACAACAATGGAGGCTTACGCTGCGGGACATCTCGGAAAGGTAAGGGTAGGCTCACAGGAGTTTGAGCCGTTTCTTGGGGACGCTCTGACCGTAAACGGCTATCTCGGCACGGATGGCATAAAGCCGCTGCTGAACGTATGCCGCGAAAACGACAAGGGAATATTCGTGCTGGCAAAGACCTCTAACCCCTCTTCGGGCGAACTTCAGGACAAAACCGTTGACGGAATGCCGATATATGAGATAATGGGT
>CAJTMU010000009.1 GCA_910577365.1 uncultured Oscillospiraceae bacterium
ATGGTTAGAGTCACGTTAAGCCGTAAGCTGGGCGAGCTTCGGATAACACAATCGGAACTCTCGAAGGCAACGGGAATACGGGCAAATACTATCGGTGAACTGTATCACTGTGCTACCGAGAGAACCAGCTTTGAGCATCTTGACAAAATATGTGAGGCGCTATGCTGTGATCTGTCGGAAATTTTAGAGTATAGTCCAAATCCTATACGAACCGTCAGAAAAGCTGTCAGTCAAGATGTGTACAAGAGAAAGAAGGAGGAGTGATAAATTCCCGAACGGTGATAAGCCGTTCGGGGTTCTCCTTATATAACTAAAAACGACTGCCCGTCTCACAGTTTCAAGGCGCTTATTTCTATAATACACATCACTCCTGTATATTCTCTATATCTTCCAGATAGCACCATTGAAATCCGTTTAAGATTGAACCCCCATAAGGACCATCATCGACATTCGGATGAGATATCCCATCACGAACAACACTTGTCATAATTTGTTCATTTTTATCCGAGTCAGCAAATTTATATTTTAGCTTATAAACGATAATACGCCCGACCTCCGGATAATTCTTATTTTTCTTTCGAGTATTAACAGTTTGCCATTTGATGACAGTCTTTTCCATACGGACACTCCCTTGCATTTTGTTTAATTATACCACACCCAAAGCAAAATGTCAATTAACCAACAGTATAACTTACTTGTACTGATAGTTAAAGTTCAATAGCTCCTCAAACGCAAAACCCGCCCCCGAGGAAATCCCCGAGGGCGGTGCGCTTTATACTGTTTCTGTCGTCACGCTGAACCCCAGTGCCTTAAGTTGCTCCTGAGCTTCGGGAAGCTTGTCCTTGTCAACGGTCTTAGTACCGGTGACCTTGTACTTGACAACAGGCTTATTCATACCGAGCTTCTTAATTTTCGCGGCATAGCCTACATAAGCCCAATTGCAGTCGCACTGACCCTTTACGCCCGATACCGCGCCGATTTTACCGTAATCAAGCGTCGGGTGTCCCGCTACCGTGAATTGCCACATGTCTTGTCCGAAATCCTGCTGATAACCCTCAGAGGTGTACTGCGCAAGCCACAGATCGTAAGCCGACAGATCGGCAAAATTGAGGTGCTTGTCTATCGCGGACGGATTGCAATAAAGCATGGGATAGTAATTCGCCGCCTTGAGCCTGTCCAGATACGCCTTGCAAATGGCGGTGTACTGCGCCTTGGTCAGTCCCTTGTTCAGCACATTCTTTTCGTCCTCGAAGTCAAACGCTATTGGATAGTCAATTTCATAGTTGGCAAGCTCCTTGATAGCCCAGTCTGCTTCTTCGCGGGCTTCTGTGAGGTTCGTGGCGTAAGTCCAGTGATACACACCGACGTGTATTCCCGCCTCCTTGCAGCCTTTATAGTGCCTGTCAAACAGTTTGTCCTTGGAAGTTCCGTGCCCCAAACGGAGCATGGCAAATTTCACCTTGAAACCGTTGATTGTCCCCGCTTTGAGCTCCCTGTAGTCCACGTTCGCGTTGGCATAGGACAAGTCCACTCCCGCGTATTTGACAGCCATTACTCATCACCGTCCTTTTTATTAGCCGCATCGGTAAGTCCCTCACCGACTATGTACCCGACCACCGCCGCGCCGCTGAGTATCGAGCCCGAGATTTTGTCCGCCGTCTCCTGCGTGCCGTTCCCGAGAACGATAAGTCCCGCCACAAATCCCGCGATAGCTACCCACAGCTTGCGGCTGGTCAACTTCCTTTTCCAGTCGATTTTCATATTAGCCTCCAATTCCTATCTGGGTAAAAATAAATCCTACCACTATCCCCACAACGGCGGTAACTATGTAGCCTACGACCTTACGCCACTTCTCGCCGTCGCGTTCCTCCAGTATTTTTAGACGCCCGCCCTGCTCCTCCTGCTCCTTTAGCATTGCTTCCATGCTTGTTGCCAGTTTTTCGGTCGACGTTGCAAGGCTGTTTATTTTCTCGAACGTGTCTTCCAGCTTGTTAATGCGGCAGTTCTGCCGCTTGTTTTCCTCCTCTATCCGCTTGCGGAACTCCTCGTGCTCCGCGCGGGTTATTGGTGTGTCCATCTTATCCCTCCATTTTTATTTTACGCCGAGCAGCTTGCTCACTTCTACGCGCCATTTCTCGGGAACATTCTCAAGCGTGATAGTTCCCTTTCTGATCTGCGCCGCGTATATCTTAGCCATTATCCTCACCTCCGATCATTCCGGCAAGCTCGATAAGAGCGAGCTGCGTGTCGTTGATTTCCGCCGCCTGCTGCTCCTGTGCTATCTCCAGCGCGGACTTCTGCGCGAGCTTCATGCACCAAAGTTGCTCACCGTCGATATCTTTCAAGGAGAGCTCCACGGGCAGCGTGAAATTGAGCTGCAGGGACTGTCCGCCGCTTCCGTCATTCACCTCGATTTCAGAAAGTGCCTCGCTGTCTGTGTAAAGCGCTTTCAGCTCCTCAAAGCTCGTTTCGTCACACGTCGCGCGTATTTCCAGCGTTTCGCGCACAGCGTTCTGGAACTGCGTTCTGCCGCCTATCACGGTGATAGTTTTAATTGTTTTTCCATTTGCAAATGTTACCATAATTTCCTCCATTTTATCTTGTTATAGTGATCTTTACCGTCACGGTGCAGCTGTAATAGTTCACTCCGCTCTGATTGCCTATCACTCCGTGAGCCCTTAACACCAGACGGTATAGTCCCGCCTCACTGACGTTGAACGTGCCTGTCTCGCCTCCAACAGTGTTTTGTACGCCGTTTACGATAACTCCATCTTTTTCGGCAAACAGACCGTAGTATTTTGTTCCGTTGCCACTCGCGCCTGAAAACGCAAAGCTTATCTTCGCTCCTGCGGGCAAGCTGAAAGCATCACTGTAAATAGCGTCACAGGTGGTTGTCCAAGCAGGATTTGAACCAGTATACTTGACCGTCATACCGTCCGCGCTGACCGAGTTTATTTTCGCAGCGCTGTCCTTTGAAGTGTCAGTGTGCCATGTCAGCGAACGCGGAAGACTGCTGTGTATCTCGCGCAGCACCCCGCCTACGTTCGCGTGAACAGTGTCGAATTCACGCATAACGCCGCCAACGTTTGCTGCAACGCACGTCAGCAAGCGAATCGCGCCGGCTATGTTTGTAAATATCGGCACAACATCACCCCCTAATACTTCCCGTACCAGTAGCCCGAAGGACAGATTGATGTGGTCGGCGCTGCCGTTCCCGTTTTCAGCACGTTCGGACCCGCGGGACCTTGCGGACCCGTCGCTCCTGTTGCGCCTTTGGCACCGGTTGCTCCCGTATCACCCTTATCACCTTTTGCGCCCTTAAGGTAGTTGAAGGTTAATGTGGTAGTCGTTCCGCTGGCAGCCGCGGTTACGGAAGGTGTGCCGACCGAGCCTATATTAGACCCTGCGGCGACTTTTACAGTCGGTGTCGCTCCGGTGTCGCCTTTATCGCCCTTTGCCCCGGTAGCACCCTTTGCGCCTGTATCGCCCTTGGGGATAGTCAAGTTTAATGTCGTCTCTGTCCCATTTGTGGACACCGTTGCTGCTGCGCTGCTCCCTGCCGCGCCCGTGGTAACCGTACCTATTTTGATGTTTGTGATCGCGCCTATGTCCCCGGCTTCGTGCGAATGATTCGCCGCCGCGAAGTCCGAAGCGTGCTTGCCGTCAACTGTGTCAGCATTGCCGCCGTTGGCGGGCATACTTTCAGGGAAATCCTCAATATTATCCTTGCGGGTTATAGGGAAATCAATCGTGGGGTTTCCGTTTTCATCAACAGACTCCAATACGACATCTCTTTCAATCGTTGCCATGTAATTCTCCTTTCCAAAAAGTGACGCGGCATTTCTGCCGCGCCGTAATTATTATCAGGTTTCGGAGACAACGCGGACAAACAGTTCACCGTTCTGCATATCCGCAGGCGGCTCTGTGCCGTATCTGACACCGCGCAGTCCGTCAAGCCGTGTCTTATCTTCCGCAGACATAAGTCCCGCAGAGGTGGCAGTGGCTGTGCTTTTGTCAGCCTTGTTGTTCCAATTTTCAACGTCAGCGGAGGTGATTTCGGGGAGTGCTTCCAGCTTTGCCTTGAGCGCGGCAGTGAAATCCTCCGCGGACAAGCCCTTGCCCTCCTCCTTGTCGACCTTACTGCCGATAGCATTGTTGAGCGTACTCATAACGTCTTGATTGTTGAGTATGTACTCCGCGATCTCCTTCAAAGTATCGTAGGTTTCGGGAGCGCCGCCAATGAGCTCGTCTATCGCCGCGCTGATCTTTGCGTCAACATTTTCACCCGTAGGAATATCGGACACGCTCGTCGCTATCTGCGCCAGAGCCGCCGAGAGCGTCATTTCCGCGCCTTTGTAGGTGACGGCTACATTCTCGCCGTCGGACTTCGCTATGAGCGCCTTAAACTCGTTGTCCACCTTGATTGTGTCCAGAATATGCTTTACATTTGCCATTTCACTGTTCCTCCTTGATTATAAATGTGCCGTTGGGCGCGTTCTCCGCGTCGCGGCTGATGTTCTTTCCGTCGTATTCCTTGCCGCCAAGCACTACCGTGACTTCGGCATTTCCCGTATAGTCCGCTGTTATCAGCGCCACCCCCGTCGAATCCCCACCACCTCCCACGCCGTAATCGGGCTTGCTCGGGTCACGAAGCCTTGTCGCGACTACACGGCGCTTAAGCCGCGCGAAAAGCTCCGAATGCGCCGTTTCATCGGAGTTGTGACTCTCTAAGTCGGCGCGGGTCGCTACCGCCCCCGAATCCGTCATGACCGTGATATTGTTAGTTCTCGAAATAACCAGAACGGCGTTAAACTCGATTAGAAAATCGGGGAATTCCGCGTAGGGCGGTATTTCCTCGCCGATCTCGTCCTGCATTATCGCCAGAAGTACCTCGCTTTCGCTGTCGGTTCGGGCGAATATTCCGATCTGTCTCATTCGTGCCGCTTCCGTTACGCCGCTGTTGCGTATCTGCACGAATATTGTGCGCCCGCTCTTTTCGGGGAGCTCCTTTGACCCCGCAATCGATACGGGCGCATTTATGGGGGCTATAAGCTCCGTTTGTACGCACAGTTCATCGGCGGCGACCGTTTTGCTCCCGATCGCCGCCCTTGTTATGGTCAGTTTACCGCCGTTCATAAGCTTCGACAGCAGTTCAAGCCCGCTGTCTGTAAGTTCCGCGCTGCTCCATGCCATGTTCTCTTACCTCCGCTCTTATTTTCTTATATATTCCTCCGACCGCAAATCCTGCCCGGAATGCCGTTTTAATGGCAAATATTGAACTGTCGGCTTGCTCCGCTTGGGAATGTATCCGTTTGCTTATGCCGCAGGTTTTTATCCCTGCAGTCAGATTGAGGGGCTTGTCGGGTATGATCTCAAATATCACTTCGTCCAATACCGAACGCAGGTTCTTTGCGTATTGCAGCTTCCCGATGATCTTCGAACGCTTCCCTGCGTCGTTCGTGCTGGCATAGATAGCTATTTGGAAGTGATACGGTTCTCCGCCATACTCAAACCACTCCGAAACCGCAACTTTATCATACATACTGCGCATTGCGGTTTCTACTGCGTATTTTGTGCCTTTAAACTTATGTACCAGAATGCATTCCTTGATTGCTTGCCGCTTGTTTTCAATTCCGGCTTCGGTATCATACCAATCCATCTTCAAGTCGTAAGCCAGAATATCAAGAACAGCTTCGTCAAGCTCATCAATCTGTGTATAAATCAGGCTCTTATCCACGCCGCAAAGCAGCTTAACAAGCTCTGCTGCAACTACGTCCGCAAGAGCTTCCTTGTTTTCATCCCTTGCCAGTCCATACGGAAAAGCCTCCAGAAGATTTTCCTTTACAGTGACTTTCTTACTCATCTTCATAGCCTCCGTTTGTAACAGTGACTTTACCTACTCTTGCGATCTGCGGTATCACACCGTCCATTCCGTCGCAAAGGCTCGTAAAAACCGGACTTTTCACATCGACGCGCTTGACGCCCGTTTCCCTCATGAGCCATATTAAGCGTGATGGATTGATATCCCGACCGATCTTTTCATGCTGCCAGCTTATGTATTGGTCGACCGCATTACTTACCGCTTGGGAAATATCCCTTAATGACAACTCCGAATTTCGATTAACATAATAGGTGAGGTTAATATTATAGTCCACGACCTCGGGATCAAGCACCTCCACCATATCGGTAAGCGGTCGGACCGTATCATCGTTGCACGCGCTATATATAGCGTTTTTTGTACCATCATCGGCGATTTCGCCGTTTTTCATGACAGCAAAGATATTTACATACCCCGCCTTACCTTTGGGAGTGATCGCCCGAACATCGGCAATGCTTGTTGATACGCTTTTCGCCCAATACTCATAAGCGCCGCGCGGTCCCGCGGTGCTGTAAGAGTCAAGTCCTGTTCTCATAAGCTCAAAGTAGCTGTTATCATCCGCCCGCTCCGCGCCGCTGTTGCTTGTGTCCACATTTTCACAAGAGGAGTAAAACAGGATATTATCAATATCCATAAGCGTATTTATTTGTCCCGGAACATAGCCGTTCCCGACTTCTCCTGAGGTCTCACACTGTGCCATAACTTCGACCGAGGTTTCCCCTATCGGCACAAGAGTATCCTCAACTGTCGCCCACGAAAGAGTTCGGCTTGCGTCTGTGACCTTAGTTCCTCTTGGAACGACTATCGCCGTTTCCTGCGGAGCGGATATATTAAAGCGCATTATACACACGGCAGGCTTCGCTTGGGTTCTTTTGATGTTGTATATCATCTCTCCCAGCGCATCAAGATTTTCACCGACAGCGCGGCTCGGTATATTCTGATTGGCAGCGTAATTAAGCATTACGCGCTCCTGCACGATAATGCTTGACACCCATGAAATAAACGCGCGATCAGGGTCTGCGGGCTGAAGCGTTCTCCCCGTTATTAGCTCGTAGCCCGCAATTAGGTCGGAAAGCACTCCTGAGCTATCTGTATCAACAAATTTATAATCCGTTCCTCTGCTCATATCTCAACCTCCACAACGATTGTCATTCTCCCATCTGTCGTTTTTTCAAATGTCACGTCAACCACGGTTGCTCTCGGCTCAAACTCCTCTACCGCATCGGTTATCTCAGAAAATGCGATCGTTTCGGCGACATCAATAGGCTTGTCAATGAAATTCATGTCAAGCCCGAATTCGCGGTACATCGGGACAGTTCCCTTTTTTGTGTTCAGAAGCAGGGCGATATTCTGCAAAACAGACAATACCTTATCCTCCTGCTGAAATTGCATTGAGATTTTATCAGCGGAGCTTACTGTATATTTCAAATCATCACCCCTTGATATATTCCGTGAGAGATAAGGATACGTCCGCCGCCGTGAGATTTCCGCGCCTGTCATAGTACTTCATTTTTACAGTGTGCTTTTTGATGACCCAGCGATACCGCCCATAGCTCTTCTTGCCAATAACGAGACGTAATATCTCTCCATTACGCTCAGCAGTGAGTATTTTCTTGATTTCTCCCATAACGTCGACCCCAAGCTCGGCTGAGAGCTTGATATCAAAGGAGAATGTATCAGCGTCTGACCCTACAAATTCCAACAGAGCCGTACCGTTATGCCTTTGATGTGTTCCATAGGAAGCTGAGCCGCCCCATGATGCGTTGTTAAATGTCTCGATTTTATCGGCAGTCACCTCAAAAACGATATTGCCCAAATACCCGACGATCATTAAAAGCCTCCTATGACAAATCCTTCCTCGTTAAATCCCGTATTGTACAGACAAAGCACAAATTCCCCAATCTTGGGGAGCCACGGAGTTATGATCAGCTTGTGTTCGTGAAGCGCCTCGGTTTCGGTCTGCGAATTTTCCCCACCAATAAATGGTGGATATTTTATGACCTTAAGCCACCCCGAAACCATGTCCACATCGGGAAAATACACCCTCACAAGCCGCTCCGAAGCATTTACATCAGTAACCTTTCCTACTCTCAAATCTCCCATATGACCTCACTTAATACCCAATAGCTGATTTACCCGAGCCTGCACAGTATCATAATCATGACCCGCCTCCGCAAGTTTTTTCCTGCGTTCCTCACCGTTTCCCCAATCGCCGCGGATAACCTGTCGAGCCAGCTCGTCAATATCGGATTCTCCAGCGGATCTGACCTCGGATTGATTATCAGTGGGAAGTGCTTTCCTTAGCGTAATCTGTGTAGTATATCCCGATCCCGAAATGCTGTGCTTTGCCTGGCTGATAATATACTTGCCATTCCACGCCCCCCACTCCTCAAGCATTACGGCGTTTCCTGCAACAAGCTTCGGATCGCCGGGAAATGTGAACGAGACCTCAAACTCATACTTGTTGTGAAGTCTAAGAAGTTTATGCGCCAAAGCCTGCGCCTCTGACTGGCTCGACACACTGCGGCGGACTTCAAGGCACTGTTTGTTTTTATCGTCGTCCTTATAATCCTCAACATAAGCCGTTGCGGATATTGTTACGCCGCTTGAATTTGTGCAGCTCACCCGACAGCTCGTGTAGCTGTCGTTCTCTCCTGTTGACAGCTTATATTTGGTATATCCGCCTTCCTTTCCGCGTTTTATTGTCAATACCGCGGCTTTTGCCTCATATTCTGCCTGATCGAATACTACCAGAATATTGTTGGTAACTTTAAGAGAGCATCCCGCGTTATGACACAACGTTTGAAGGAATGATATATCGCTGGTGCGGTACTGCTCTACCCTCGTATATTTAGGATCGCTGGCGCTCTCAAACATACAAGCCATGCCATTTTTGCCTGATATCTGCTTTACTATCCCGGAAAGGGAAATGTTCTCCCATGACTTGCTTTTAAGAGTCTGCCGTATTGAACTGCTGTACGGCAGCGACGTCCCCTTGATCGTGATCGTTGACGGCGGTCCCGATACATCTACACCGTCAAGCTCAAATTGTCCGCATTCAAGCACTTCGTCCTTGCCGTCGCTGTTCCAGTTACGCCTTACGATAACCGCCGCGATCTTCAAGCCCTTGCTGCCCTCTTTTTCCACGGACGCGGACGTTTCTCCGTCAGCTCTCCGCACCTGATTTTCGGCGAACCAACCAAGATAATCAACGTGTATGGGATAGGGTATACCGGCATTAAGGTTCAAAAGAGTTATTTTGCCTTTATAATCGGTTACTTCCGCGCCCGGATCACCCACACCGTAGCTTGAATACTGCGGAATGCCGTTGACAACAACCTCATCGCCTATATTCCAGCCGCTCTTTGAAGCAGTCGATACAGAGGAATATGTACTTGTTGAGGCGGCATCCGTAACCGTTGATGACGAGTCTATTTTCTGTAGGCAGGATAACTTGACATAAGCGTGTTTTCCCGCGTTATCAAAATAAGCCCAGCCGTTTACAATATTGGTGACATTGATCACAGTTCCATATGGCAGTGTTCCGCGTATGTTATACTGCTCCCCCGGACTGCTTCGGATGTTGACCCCGCCCGCAGAAACAACCTTGTATTTCGAGCTCTCGGAGCCTTTGTTCTCCTTTGACGAGGAGTCAAGCGGCTTTGTATCAAGCGTTTTGCCGCCCTCTGCGGCGGCGCTTATCGCATTATTCAGCCATTTTGTCAGCCACTTGCCGTCGCGGTCGTGCATCTTTATCTGAAGATCGTCGGTCTCGTCCTCCTCGTTATCTGTGTATGTAAAGGATATCAAGTCCTTATTAACCGCCTCAGAGATATCCGTTCCCGCAAAAGTCACCTGCAAATCGACACGTCTCGCAGAATTACTGTCGCTCACCCGCTCACCCGCTTCCACGGCGGCAGATCGTCCGCTGTTACTTTATCATAAACCTCGGGAACATCAAGGACTATTCCCGAAGAAAAAATATATGTTTCACGATATTCGGGGTTGGCATTCATCAAGGTATCTGTGTACTTGGTATCGCCGTACACCGATTTTGCTATGCTGTCCCACATATCGCCTTGTACAGTTGTGTATGTCAAACGTATGCACTCCTTCTCGCGTTTCTTTCTCGCTCATCAAGAGCGTCAAGCACCATCTCCTTTATCTTTTCAACACAGCCGTTCATCGCGTCTTCGACACCGTCAGCGTTTCCTTGAATAACAAAGCTTGGTGAAATGCTGATATTGACCGTTTCACTATGACCGGCTCTTGGACCGATGGCAGCCTGAGCGATTTCCCCGTTTATTGCCTCGTTATAATCAACCATTTTGCCGTAATCACGCAAAATGGACTGTGTTCTTGAAGTAGGTATCACAGTTTCCCCGCCGTTGAAATAACGCAGTTCGGGACCGTTCTCACCAACCAAATCCCAGCCCCGTGCGGCATTATTTGTGCCGTTCGCATAAGCGTTGATCCCGCTTAAGTCACGAAGCTGCGGACCGGTTATAGTCGGCAGGATATCCCCAAGCGCTGGAACGGATACGGCAGGAGCGGCGGCGTCATATGAAATCTCAAACGATGAAGCCTTGGCCAAAGCCCCTGTTACCGCAGCCGAAACAGCTTCAGCCGCCTCAACCGCCGCACCTTTATACGCAGAGATCGCGTCGGCATAGGCGAGTATGGTTTCCTTTGCCGCGTCCGCCGCCTGTTCGTCCATATTCATACGCTCTACGGCTTCCTGTATATTTGCGGTTATCTGCTCCATTTCTGATTCATAGTCAACGCGAACATTGGCAAGCGACGCCGAGACGCTGTCTTGCTCCTCCCTCAGCTTTTGGTAGTTGTCCACCATCTGCTTAAGTTCCTCGTCGGTAGCATCAGCCATTCCCGCTATCGTATTAATGCTGTCCTCGCTTCCGTCGGAGAACGTAGCAAGCACGTCTTTCAATCCCTCAATACCCTCGGCACGGGCAAGCAGGCTTGATAAGTTCGTATTGTAGTCATTCCAGTATTCATACTGCGTATCGAGCGCTGTGTTTATCGTATCGATACTGGTAGGGATAACCTGTGCCGCCTTATCCCAAAGCGAATACTGACCGCTTACGCTTTCGTATGCAGCATTGTAAGCGTCGTTGTACGCAGAAAGAAGCTCCTGTGTTCTGTCCTTAACGCCGGTGATGGCGATAGATACTCCATCATAGGCGGAAATCAACTCGTCCGAGGTTCCTTCAACTATCGCTTGGTATTCAATGCCTTCTGCATTGATTTCGGCAAGTTGCCCTTGAACTTCTCTCCATGCCTGATATGCTATTGCGGCTTCTTCGTTAGCTTTGTCCAGATTGTCCTGTATTACATCAGCCTGTCCGTTTATCATAGACCAACCGGCTCTTCCAACAGTGTCAAGCCAATTGCTGCCATCTCCAAAGGTATCAACGTATCTTTTCTGCGCCTCTTGCTGGACTTTTGCCGCCTTTTCATAGGCTGCTTTCAGTTTCACTTCCTGTATGGTAAGGTTGTTCGCTTGAGACTGAGCAATATCGTGCTTCGCTTGCCTGCTCTCCGCAGTCCAGACCTTGTCAATCCGGCTTGTCATATCATCCAGACTTCCGTTGACATTCTTGATATTCAAATCAAGGTCGGGGAACATCGTATTGAGTTCCGCGATGATGGATTCCATCTGCGTCTGAGATTCGGCGGCACTTTCGGACGAACTGCCAAGTTCTTTCAGCTTGGCAATAAGAATAGCTGTCCGTTCGTGCTGTTCATCAATCTCCTTTGTGCTGTCACGATATGAACTAAGCATATCGCTTGTTGACTGATGAAGAGTATCTATTTCCGCGTACAGTTCCTTTACGGAGAATTGCTGCGCTTCAATACTGGCATTTGCCTCGTCAAGATCGTATTTTAACGCCCTTGCCTGATCGCTGGTCTCGCCATATGTCTTACAAGCTCGTTCGTACTCATCATTAAGCTGTGAAACACTATCATACTGAGCTTTTGTCGCAGTGTTAAGCGTTTGGGTTTCAATCGATTCGGTTTTATATGCTGACCGAAGAGCTATCATCCCCACTGTAAGCGCCGCTACTGCCGCAGTAATGATAAATATAGGACTTGCGAGCATTGCTGCGTTAAGCCCTGTCTGCGCCGTTGCCGCGCCCACCGTTGCGGTAGCCTCCGCGCCCTCAGCGACAGCTGCAGCGGCTGCCGCTGCAGCTTTTTTAGCCTCTAAAGCAGCTCCAAGAGTATCAAGTGCATTTTTCACCTTTTTAGCAGCGTTAAAAGCATTATAAGCAACCAAAACAACGCCTATTTCAGCCGCCACTGCCATTATGGATTTGATTACAACAGGATTTTCTTCAACAAACTCATTTATCCCCGAAAGTATTTCCGCTCCGAGCTGAGCCAGTCCGCGCAGTTCATCGTCATACAACTCACCGACAGACATTTTCAAACCGTCCGCGGCAGACCGAAGCAGCGTAACGTCGCCTTGCAGGTTATCGAGCTTGATGTTCGCCATTCTCTGCGCGGCGCCGGTGCAGTCGTTTATACTTGCCGACAGAGCCGCGTATTGTTCGTCGGTCGTACCAAGAATTGCGAGCAGACCGTTGTAGCCGCGCTCTCCCGCAATAGCCTGCGCGTTCGCTTTCTTCTCGGAATCGGTCATTTGGTCGAAATAGCCGCGCAGATCCGAAATGGTCTCCGAAAGCGACTTCATAGAGCCGTCCAAATTTACACCCGTATATGTGGCTTCACCGAACGCACGGGAAGTGAGCGTTATTTCGCCCGATATACCATTAAATATGTTTTTCAGCGCTGTACCTGCTATACTGCCCTTAACACCTTGGTTTGCCATTGCGCCGACCGCGACCGCAACATCTTCAATGCTGTATCCGAGAGCGCCGGCGATAGCCGCCGAGGTCTTGAACGTTTCGCCCATTACCCCAACAGAGGTATTGGAGTTGGACGCGGCAGCCGCGAGCACGTCAGCGAAATGCGCCGTGTCGGCAGCCTCAAGCTTAAACGCGGTAAGGTTATCGGTAACAATATCCGAAACCATTCCCAAGTCCTCACCGGAAGCCGCCGCCAGAGCCATCATTCCATCCATGCCCGAAATCATCTGACCCGCATTCCAGCCCGCCATACCCATATAGGTCATAGCCTCGGCGGACTGATTTGCAGTAAAAGCAGTGGACGCACCAAGTTCCTTTGCTTTTGCGGAAAGCTCTTGCATTTCTTTGACATTAGCCCCCGAAAGAGCCTCAACAGTGGACATTGTGCCACCGAATTCCATTGAAATGCTTATGCATTCTTTGTAAGCATCGTATATCTCTTTGAGCCCTGCCGCGATACCGGCGGTGACAAGAGCGGAGCCTGCGGCTTCAAAAGCGCTTTCTGAGTTGTTCCCGAAATTCTGCGCTTCTCTCGCCGCTGCCTCCTCCTGCGTGCGAAGCTCTCCTATCTCCCGCTCCAGCCTTTGGCTTTCTTCCGTGAGAGCGTTGACATTGACGCCTGCCTTTGAAAGACTATCACTGAGCTCGGTTAAACGCTTGTTCTTGTCGGCAAGCGCCGTTTCGGTATCATGTATCTTCAGCCTGAGCTCTGCCTCGCGCAGCTTAAGTTCATCGCTGCCTCCGCCTGTCTTTTCCATCTCGTGGCGTACGAACTCAAGCTGCTTTTGATACAGCTCCAACCGCCCGTTGGTTTTCTCAATGCTCGCCTGCTGCCGCTGATATCCGTTAACGTCCGACTGTAACCGATTGAGAGACTGCAGTTCCTTTTGAGTCGCCGCCAAAACCCTTTGTGCTGAATTAAACGTCCCCGTAAAATTCTGATTAAGCTTGGCTCCCAGTTTGAACAGCATTTCATATTCTCTGTTTGCCATGAACCCTCCTTATTTCCTTCGGATCTCGTCTATGATCTTGCAGTGCTCGCTTAACCACGGACGAAGTTCAACAAGCGGTAAGTTCAGCCAGTACGGAAGCGGGGCATATTGCGACAGTATCAGGCATACGCGCCGTAAATTTCTTACAGCGCACGTTTGAGCAAAAAAAGCTTTGTCTTAGTCCTTATTGAAACAAAATCCGCAAGAGGAACTTTCATAATCAGGTCACGAGCATTTTGCTCATCACAAGCGAGCGCCGCAACACGCATTAAATAATTGACGTCGAAAGCCGGCTCTGTGTATATGGGTTTGCCGATGGAGTTCAGTTCCGATTCAATGTCAATTCCGTCCTGCGCAGTGAGCTTGCCGAAATTAAAATGCAGCTCCTCGTATGTGTTTTCGCCAAATAAAACAGGCTTACTGAGCTTACACGTCCACTCATACGGAGTTGATGATAATTCCTCAACAAGAACATCAACCTCTTTGTCGATATCCTGCGATTCAACAGCGATATTTCTCTTTTCATTTTCAGCGGTTTTCATAAAAAACTCCTTTCAAATTTATTGCCCGAAGCACAAGCCTCGGGCAAATAAAACCATCATTCCAATCCAAGCATATTGCGGACATTTGCAAGGCGATCCTTGCCGGTGTGATCGACATCACGGAAACGGCGCGGGTCAATATCACTTACGATATTACCGTTGATATATTCCTTAATCGAAAGCACACTGTACTCGCCTGACACCGCCTGTGCAGACGCAGGCGCTACCGTACCTCCGTTAAGCGACTTGGGAATCATCTCAACGACAAACTTGTGACCCGATTCGCCCAGTTCGCTGTCCGTCGCACCCAGAGTCTGGTGAACAACGCGCAGGTCGACGACATGGACACGTTCCTCCGCGAGGATATAAGCTGCTTCAGATGCATCTCTGAAATTGACTTTCATAGTCATCGCGTCGCGATGCCCAACGACGGGTATTTCAATATCACCGGCAACTCCTGCGCCGTTCATGGTGAATGTCTTACTTACCTTATTTGGCATTTCAACGCTGGCGAAGCCAAGATACCTTATGCCGTTTTCAAACATTGTACAGTTAATTACGCCCTCTTCAATACCGTTCATAGGTTACCTCCTTATCCGTTCATAACCGATACAAGCATATCTACGCTATATTCGGCATACATATCTATCTGCTGTGCGGGAACGGGCGAAGCGGAGCTTGTATCAAGGCGGAATCTGCCGTTTACAAGCTCAGACGCCGAATTGTTGTCGGCAATATATACGATCTCGCCGCCGTACAGCTTGCCCTCGGCGGTAAGCCCGTTAAGCCACAGATTGAACGAATTGACTATTGCGTCCCGAAGAACGGGAGTAAGCGGCTTGTCAATGCTGCTCCAGAATGTCTTTACAAACGTGTTGCATATCCAATCCTGCGTTCTGTTGGTGCAGATGAAGTATTTCGCCACATCGGAGCTTTTCGGCCAGCAGCCGGTATAATTGCCCCAAAGCACCCAGCCGCTGTTGTTTATAGCCGTTACAACACCATCGGTAACGCTGATCACATCTGCCTGCGGCAATGACAACGCGATTTCCACTCCGCCCGCTGTCAAAGTGCCCGTTATCGCCAGTTCCTTGTTAGAAGGCGATTCGTAAGGACAACCATCGTTTCCCGTGTCGATCTTGGCAATCAATCCGCAAACCGCTACCGACATATCGAAGATATAATCACCGTTTCTTACAAGCGGCCAGCATACAATCATGTCCTCGCTTGTATAACCGTTGGCGTTTTTATATTCCAGCACTTTGGAATATTCATCAGCGCCTTTTGCGGAAGTGTCAAGATCAACGACAGCCTTTGCGCGAAACAGTCCGTTAATACTGGTAGCCTTTGCAGCCATGACGGCCGCCACAGTGGGATTGGAGCTCCAACCGGGCGCACAAAGCAGATCGGGTACTATCCCGACAGTACTCAGGCACATTTCAACGGACTCAATTGCCGCTTCTATCTCCTCAGCGGTAATCGCCGAGGTATCGGCTTTATTGTAGGAAACCACAAGCGAGATAGCCGAATAACCTGTGCCGTCCTCCAGCAGTTCAATACGGCAGTCATTATCGGTGTAATATACCTCATAGTCCTTATCCTTGACAAGAGCTTCTCCGTCCGCTGCCGTCTTTACTATCAGCGAATCATCGTTAATTGTTTCAAAAGGCAGCACAGCGACAAAAGAAACGACCGCGATCGTTTCGTCAGAAACCGCGGTCTTATGCTTTGCGGGGTCAAATACGTTGCAGAATACCGCGGGCGACATTCCATACAATCTGAAATGGCTGTACATTGCCTGACACAGGCTCCACTTCGGAGCGCCGCCGGCATCGCGCCACTCATTGCTGTATCCGCCCAACTCCTGCGCCTCAGAAAAGTTCAACGCGAGCTGAGGAACTCCGGTATATCCCTTTGCGGTATGACACGGCCATGCGCCAATGAAATAAGGAATCCCGGACTCAGCGGTCTGTGTTCCCGTAAAGCTCGTGTCGCTCTTGTATGTGTTGATTCCATGCTTAAGCATTATTTTACCTCCCGTTCATCGGACAGAGCCTTGTACGCCTTGCTCAGTCCGTTGTTTCCCTCTTTGAGCTGTTCCTTTGCAGCAGAAACCTCTCTGTCGGGTACAATAAGCCGCGCGATTTTGGGGTGCAGCTCAATTGCTGTTTTTAGCTTCTCCAGCACCTCTTTACGCGTTCCGATGTGAATGCTGCCGTTAATTATCACGCCTCTTACGGACGGTCCGATATAGACGTGAACGCGGCTTTCGGTTTTGTCTGTCTGCTCGACAGTCTTTTTTCTTAATCTGTTGTTAGTATCCAAAGTCTACCTCCCTCTTGATACTCGGAAAAATAAATGTTCCTACCATTTCCCCCGCGAAAAACGGGGCGGTGTCATCGGGGTAAATGATGGAATCAAGCGGCTCATGAACGTTAAGCTGAAAATACTTCCCGATCTTAACTTTTTTCAGAAGCTCAATTTCAACAGTGTCCATCAAATTCAACAGCATTTCCGCGCCTTCCTGCTCGTTATCGTTCCACACTGCAAAAATGAACCGTACGGTTGCAGTATTGAAAGGCTCTGTCCCAGCTTTTTGAACATGTCTGCTGTTGTCAAGCTGAACAATTATATATGGCACTTCCTTTTCGTAGGAATGACTGTCGGGAAGCCGCATCCGATGAATATTGGGCGCACGTATTTCCTGCTTTGTATCCCCCTTTGAAACAACTGTAGGTAACTTTAACTTTTTTGTACAGTCCCTGCAAAAGCTCTCCAGCTCCTTTACAAGCATAGTCCGTGTCATGTGCCGCTCCACCCGTTCATAATTCTCATAATCTCATGCTCCATTCTTTCTTCAAATTTCTGAGAAGCCTTATTCACAAGTTCGTCCTGCACCTCTTTGCTCCCAAGCATCTGCGGAACAGACGAGCCCTGTAGTTCCTTGATCTCATTGCTGCCGCTGCTTGTTATGCCGCCTGTCCGCTCAAAAATGCCGATATGCCCGGATTTCATCTTTGCGACAAAAGCATTCTCAAATCTTTTTACAGACGTCCCCTTTAACTGATGCGCCGATGCCGCAACACTCGGATGAACCGGTCGCAGTTGCCCGGCAACAATTGTTCGTATGGTCTTGCTGTTGTCGGTGGTCGGAAATTTAGGAGTAGTTCCGTTATATCTGTACAACGGTATTTTTTTGCCGCTGAACTTCACCTGAGCCTCGGTGTCGTGAATTTTGACAGTAATATTTTCTCCGGCACGAATATTGGCGGCTGAGATATCGTATCTTTCCCTTATGGCTTTTGTACTTTCCGTCTTTAACGCCGATGCCGCTCTGGGAAGAGCGCTTCTTACCGCCTTTGTAACGCCGTTGGGTATGCCTACTAAAAGCTTTCTCGCACGTTCAACTGAATTGCCGCCAAAATCCTCGGATATATATAATCCTACCGCTCCGCTCATTCGTCATACGCCTCCAGCTCCAAAGTGATCATTCCCATAGCGTCCTCCGAGGTTACAACGGAATATCTCCGATAAAAAGGCTTGCCAAGAGCCTGTCCGTCATCTATTTCAATGCGCGTTCCCTGCTCTGGAATTACTCCGTCCATATCAGCAGAGGATATATACGCCTTTGCACTGACCAGATGCACGCCCTTGAGATTATCGCCGGAGGTGATTGTCCGCTCTGACTGCTTGACCTTTGTCAGCACAACGGGAATATTCTCATACAGCACCCCATCATACTTGACATTATGCGTTTCCGCGAATTCTCCTGTATTGAGGAAAACATTCTTCACGTCCGCCGCTAACTGATCTTTAAAGCTCATTCCACAGGCTCCTCCACATTAAGGTCAAAACCGCCGTTCTCCTCAAAGTATTTATCCAACTCCTCTACCATCTCTTCCTTAGTCGTACCGACCTTAAAGCTGATTCCGACGGTCTTTGCGATAGCGCGGAGCTCGTTCACGTTCATATCCGGATTATATTCGGGAATGTCCATATCCCCGTCGAGCTCACTGCCCGTATCACCCCCGCTGTCGCCGCCCTGTTCGCTTTCTGCGCCGCTTGTGCCGTCAACCGAGAAACTATCGGGCTTGCGGTCTGCCCCCGCCTTCACGGGCGCTTCAGCCGCCTTTTCGACGATCTCCGCAATACCCAGCGATACAAGGCGATCCGCCTCTTTGCAATCGACTGCAAAAGGCGGATCGTTCTTTGTTTTTGCTTTTATGAAGCCATCGTTGTCCAAGCCATACGCGCCCGAAATAATTCTTATAGTCTTCACTATGTTCTCCTTTCTCTTATCCCACAACGTCAGCCGCGTAGATATACGGGCAGTAGTTCTTGGGAGCCGCGAGCGGACGCGTTCTGAGCATGGTCGATCTGAAATCATTCTCCTGATCGACAACCAGCTTGGGCACGCGGGGAGCCGCTATCGTTTCATATTCGGTCGAGCCGTAGGGTATCTGCGAGATCTGCCCGTACATCATATGCCCGCAGTTAGGCGCGGTGACCATTGCGGAGGTAGCGGGGAAGTAGGGCGTATCCACTCCGTTATCATCCTCATAGCTTTCCGACACGTCCCACAGCGTCAGCTTAAAGCCGCCGAAATTCAGCGTTCCCATTCTTACAACGCCGTGATATTCAATGGTCAGGTTTATATCCCCATACGAAATGGCGAGATTTCTGTCGAGAAGCTCGCGAACCTCGTCGTCATGCAGAACGACCTCCGCCGCTTCGCTGCCGAGAACAAGATCCGCCGCGGGGAGCCCTCTGTGGGAAAGGAGCTTGCACATTGCCTTAACGTCGCCGTTGAAGTTACCGTTCGAGGAGTTCCACGGATTTGCCACAGTATAAATGTGATCCGAGGTGCCGTCGTAAAAATATACGTCGCGCTTTTCGCCCTTTGTTTTTGCGTCGATATACTCCTGCATGGTGCAGGCGTTATTTATCATGGTCTGAACCGACATCCACTCCTCGCGCCGCTCGATCCTCTTGTTCATATCGGTGAAATCGTCAAGCTGGAGCCGTGCCGCTCTCTGCGCGGGAGTGCTGTTCACATACATCGCCTCGCCAAAGCCGCGGCGTTTGAGATCGTCAAGAGTAAGCGGACGGGAAACGCCTATCATAGCGGGCTTGCACTCGTGAATTTCGTAACCTCTGCGCTCCATCGGAATAGCGCCTGTGCGCTCCGCCACAAAAGCCGCCATCTTCCTGTCGCCCTTGCGGTATTCGGTCAGCACCTTATCGCTCGCGAAGATATCCGAGGATTCGGTAGGGAAGTACCTGTCCCTGAAAAAGGTCGCGGTAGGGACTATTTCCTCTGTGATCGCAAGCATGGTATAGGTGTCAAAAAAGTTTATCTCGTTAGGCATTGTTGATTTTTACCTCCTTACATTGTCGCGGCGCTCTGAAGAACGATATCGTACTTGCGCAGCGCGTCCGCGTCCTCTGCGGTTATGGTGTATCCCTCGGCAGTTATGACCTTATTGCTGTTGAAACAGCCTGCCGTATAGACTGCCGTGGTCGTGTCGGACTCTACGATGATATCATCGCACAGAATACAGTCGGGGGTAAGTGTTTCACCCTCCGCAGGCTCCGTGCCGAGTATCACCAGCTTATTGTCCGCCGAGCTTTTGGAAAGAACAGTGCCGCGCCTGAACGTCGTTTCAGCTTCTGTCGCGCGGATCGTTCCGCACCCCACCCGTCTGTGGGGAATATCACCGATGATAAGCGCGTCGTATTCCATCTCACCGACTTTTCTTGAAAGATCAGCCATATTTACTTATCCTCCTTTCCAAACAGACTTTGAACGTTTCGCCGAGCCTCCGCCAGCATTTCCGCGGGAGTTTTGACCACGTTGCCCGATTCAAGTTCCTGCGGTACCGCCGACACCTGCCCCATACCGGAGCTTGCATAGTCCGCCTTCATACTTTCAAATATCGAAGCGCCTTTCTTTGACGCTTCCTGTGCCGCACGGAAACACATATCCTGCGCCGAACAGGACTTATCGCCGTACTTCGCCGCATACACGATCTCGCTGTCAAACTGCGCCGCAACGCTGTCTATCTCGGCGAGCCTATCGCGTTCCGCCTTTGCCGCCTCTTTCACAGCCGTTTCGTGCTCCGCCTCGCATTCCGCTCTGATCTCCCGTTCGACAGCATCAGCAAGCTCTCTGTTCTCCTTGCGTAGCTCTTCAAGATTTTTTGCCATTAAATTATTTCCTCCTTTATGTGTATCTGTAACCCCTGTCGGGGAAGTTACCGCAGGCATACCCTCGGGTGCCGTCATTCCTTTCGGAAGATGAACGGTCCGCCCGCAGATAACAAGCGAGCGCCTGTCCGCGCTCGCCGCAATGGAAAGGGGCTCGGCGTTCTCGGTAAGCGAGTCCGCAAAGCCCTTTTCAACAGCTTCTTTGCCCGTCATATAAGTTGTGTCAGCCATCATGTGCGTTATCACCGTTTCCGAAAGCCCCGTTTTACGGCTGTAGATGCTTGCCTGCGCCTTGTCATACGCGTCGTTGCTCTTGGCAGCCTGCCTGAGCTCATCGGCATTGTACGCACCGAAAAGCGTCGTCCAGCATTTGTGTATCATAATAAGGCTGGAGGGATTGACCGTTATATTGTCGCAGGCGCACATTATCAGAGAACCGCCCGACATTGCCGCTCCGTCTACGATACAGTTAAGCTCCGTGCCGTTTTCCGCAAGCTCCCGCAGCCGGTTATGTATCAGAATGGATACTCCCGCATCACCGCCCAGGCTGTTCATGCGTATGGTAAGCTTCTTACAGCCAGCCGCCGCGTTCAGATCCTCGAGAAATTCCGACTGCACGATAAAATCGCCCGGACATTCCTCTCCCGTCCACCAGTTGACGGGCTTTGTTTCCACGATATCGCCGTACATGGTTATCTCGGCGCTGTCCCTGCTTTCCTCATAAGCCAGCGCGTAGCATTTTCTTTTAATCTCCGGCATAATTTCCTCCTGTCTGATTTTCCGGCGCAAACGAGAGCAGACGCTGCAGCTCCTGAGAAATAATGGCAGCGTTCTCGTCCCAATTGCTCCCGTAGTATTCCCTTGTAATTTGCTCGTTGGTTTTCCATCCGTGCTGCACCACCAGCTCGTTCGCTTTTGCTTCTCTGACGGGATCGAGATGTGTCTGGGCGGGACCGTCCCACCTTGCTCCACACCATGCCGCTCGGACGAGAGGATTTTCCCAGAAGCCGGGAGCCTTTATCCGTCCCGCGGCGACCGCCTCGGCAAGCCACACCTCGTAAATCGGCTGACAGAAATCGTTTATAAACCATGCGCGGCGCATCTTTATCATCTCCCAAGCCTCTTCAAGAGCGCCCTTTGCGGCGCTGTATGAGCTGTTAAATTCCTTGATGAGCACATCGAAGGGCAGTTCCATTGCCGCTCCCGCCATTTTGATTATTGATCTCACAAACGCCTCAAAGCTCGCTGTCGGTATATTCGGATTACTGAGCACAATATCTTCACCCTTTTTTAGATGGTTTATTTGTCCTGGACCCATCTCATACTCATATTCGCTGTCGCTTACACTGTCGGGCTGGTCGGAGGGTATTCCGTCAACGTCTCCCGCACCCACCTCGTTCAGCGGGAAATCGGTTGGATCCGACGCCGTTGTTATCCACGCCGTAAGATACGACTGAACCAGAGCCGCCACCTGCGAGCTTTCAATGTATCTTCTCAATTGAAGAAGCAGCTCAATGACCGGCGCAAGATAGGTCACTCCGCGATACTGGTCGGGCCGTTCCGCGTCCATCAGGTGGAGGATATTCGGCAGCCCCGTATTTTTCCCCTCGACCTCAATCCGCTGCCACTTTCGTTTCTCGGCGGTTGCCTGATAGGGATACACGTTGCATACATGATAAGCGAGCACCCGCCCGCTGTTATCGATCTCCACACCATCATATATCTTATTTCCACCGTCGGTTTTTCCCTCCGTCTGATTGGACATGGCGCTTCTTTCGCAAAACGGAGTGCTGACTCTATCAGCCTCGACAATGTGCAGCCGCAGAGTATAGGGATTGAGCGGTGTTTTCTCCGCGCGTTTCAGCAGCACAAACGTGTCGCCGCTCATCAGCCATGATTTAACGGCGAGCTGCTCAAGCTCGTAGAAATTGTTTACTCCCAGAGCGTCGCAATTGCTTCGCTTTTCCGCCCACAGCTTCCACTCGGCTTCTGTGTTCCTCTGCCAACGGCGAACCTCATCATCAGACAGCCCCAAAACCTCATTATTTACGGCGCATTTCATACGCAGACCCGAACCCACTATCTTGGTGCGGTTGGTATTTATCGCCGCCGCGGCAATCGGAGACGCCATATACAGCATTCGCCCGCGCTGCCGCATGGTCATATTATTGACGTCGATATCCTCGGACGGAGCGCCGCTTACAGCTGTAAAGCCTTTCAAAGCTCGTTTGGTATGGCTCGCACCTGCGTCGCCGTAGCCCTTTGCCTGCGGCGCTTTTACCACCTTTACAGTCATTCGCTTTTTCATGATAACCTCCTAAAAATCCCTCGGAATAACGCCGACAGCCCTCCGAGGTTTCTTTCCGTTCATAATAGCCGCATACTCGGCACGCTTATTGACTGCCTCGTCAATTTCTTTGGAAAGCTTATCAATATCGAACTTTGTCAGAGATCTGTCGTCAACCGTGTACGACTTGACGCCGCCGTCGACAAGTGACAGTTTCGCTTTCGTCAGCTTTGTTATCAGTTTATCGTAATACTCATACATTACCCGTGCTTCGTTTTTGCTTATCATTTACATCACCACTCATTATAAAATTTGTCCTGCGCACGTCTGCGCGGCTTGGGCTGTTTTGGCTGCGCCGACCGCACGGCGGGAGCTGCCTGTGTGGGAGCCGTTCCCTTGAGCCTGCGTTCCAGCGCGTCAAAATCGGGCGACAGCGCCTTAATTGCCGCCATCGCGTAGTTCCGGCAGTCAAGAGCCTCATTGCGCTCATGTCCGGGTATCTTCTCCCACTGCCACGGGTGCTTTAATTCCTTTTTATACACGATACGCTCGGACAATAGCCCCTTAAAGTAGTCCTTGCCGTAATCATCGCGCTTGGGGAAATGACAATACTTTGCTCCCGCGGTCTTAACCCTCATATTATCCATAATGAGCTGTTTGCCTGCATTTACTCCTATTTCATACACCCAGCACATTCCCAAAGCTCTGCCGTTAACAACTATTTTTTGCTTTTTCGGCGGACTTGTATAAGGAACATCGTCTGTTCCGCGTCCCTTGATGGCAAACACTCTCTTTGCGAACCGCTCCCGGCAGTGCTGCCTTACTTCCTGTGTATAATGTCCGCCCTCATCGACAAAGGTAAGGGATACCCTTAAGCCTATGCCGCTCTCAAAGCGGTAAACATGCTCTATTGCGTCGTCAAGAGCGTTCCACACTTCATCGGAATCTGGTCGACCCATTATAATTCCCTTTTTTATGCCCCATGTTTCACCAAAATGCCCATGCCCCACTATCTCATACTCCAGACGATCGTTCTGTGTATCAACGCCGCAGGTCAGAGCGAGGACACCATCGGGCAGTTCCGCGCGGTATTCCTCGCGGCGTGCCATAACGGAGTCCTCGCTTTCCAGCTCCCCTCTGTATTCCCACAGCTCTCCGAATTGTGTGTTTTTCACGACCTGCATCTTTTTGGTATCGCCGAGCGCCTGAAGATATTTCAGTATGATTGACTCCCATGTTGCCCACGGTGAAGTCCAAGCTGTCAGCCAAAAGGAGCGTGTGCGGTGGTTTTCGTAGGCTTCGGGACAGGTTGCAATCCATTTGGAGTGTTGTGATTTCATTTCATACTCAGAAGATATACAGCCGCATTTCGGGCAGATATAGCGAATTGAGGTGATGTTGAACACTTTGTCGTTGTCATCATTTACCTCTGTTTTTTCACAATCCCATCTGATATTATCAAAAATTATCTCGCTATACTCGCCGCAATGGGGACACTGTGTATTCCATCGCTCCATAGTACCCTTCTTGAATGATTTTTCAATCGCGCTTGCGTTTTTGATAGTCGGTGTAGAAACCTCGACAGCCTTTGAGTTGTAGAATGTAATTTGTCGGGCAGTAGCAAGCTCCCAAGGATCGCCCTCGCTTCCCGCCGATAACGCCCAGCGATCGCGCTCATCACCGAAAAGATAACGGATAGGCTTTGAAGCCAGTGCGTGCGCCTCGGTCGAGCCTGTCAAAGTCAGCACACCGCCCGGAAAGGACTTCTGGAGTATCGTGTTTCCGGAGTCGCGGCTTTTGGGGTCGGATACCTTTCTGCGCAGACAGGCGGTCTCCCTGATCATCGGTGCGATACGCATCTGTGAATATTCCTTCGCGTCCGTTACCGTAGGCTGTACAAACAATATCGGTCCGGGGTCCTGGTCTATACAGTAGCCTATCATATTGTTGATGGCCTCAGACTTCCCGACCTGCGAGGCGGCTACAACCACAATGTGCTGTACCTTCGGGTCGGTGAAGCTGTCGAGGATATCCATCATATAGGGAGTTCGCGATGTCCTCCACTTCCCGACTTCGGAAGATGACTCAGAGGTCAGACGGCGGTTTCTGTCCGCCCACTGCGAAACGGTCAGGTCTTCGGGTGGCTTCATGCCTGCCAGCACCTTAGCGATACAGCCGTTGAGCTTGCTTTCACGCTGCTTTTCCGTTTCTCTTAACACTCAAACACTTGCACTCCCTCCATCTTAATAAACCGAAAGGCGCACAGGTTAACCAGACCGATCAATTGTAAACTCTGTGTCCATATGCGCCAATCGGCATACAGCAAAGCTGCGTTCTATACCTGTCAATCAGACAGGTACACAGCGCAGCCTTTTTGCATTCGATTGCAAAACCGATTTTTGCGCAGAGAAAAACCGCGTTTTGTCGAACGCGGCACTTTTTTATTCTCTCGCAATTATAATTATATCACAAATACTTCAGGACATGTGGGACATTCAGGACAACTTTTATCATTTTTTGATATTTTTTTGCACTTGACTGCAAAAACTGTCCTTGCGCAGAAAAACCGCGTTTTGTAAAACACGGCTTTTTTATTCTCTTGCAATTATAATTATATCACAAATACTTCAGGACATGTGGGACATTCAGGACAACTTTTATCATTTTTTGATATTTTTTTGAAAAAAATTACCCCTCTGTGCTGTCCTCGATCTCCTCAACATCTGCCGAATCGCGTTTCATACGCTGCCGGACGCGCTCGTCATACTTTTTCTTTGAGTATCCGTAATTTGACAAATCGTCAAGAATAGCGAAAACCTCCTTCTCGAGTATCTTCTGTACTTCGTTGGGGTCACCACAAGCCGCCGCGTCCGTTGCGCAGCGTCCTGGCAGAGCGAGCAGACTGCCACGTACGAAATACAGCAGATCGGCGGTCATTGCCTGAACGTCCTCGGATCGGTGCATCTTTCCTTGAAACTCCTTCGCCTGAAGCTCCGCGACAACTGCCTTTGACTCCTTGAGCTTTGCTTCGGCGACCTTTCGCTTCAAATTGATCTCCGCCTCATCCTCCGAAACCTTTTTTGCACGTTCCTCAAGGTACTGGCAATATGCCTTTACCGTTTCAAACAGGTTGTACAGCATTCCGTGGCTCGTCTTGGTCTTATGGATAGTCCCCTGTGATGTCAGCTGACCCACCCACTGATTACTTATTCCGAACGCCGCACAAATATCGGCTGTCTTGACATAAATCGGCGTTCCCGCCTGCAAAGAGAAAATCACCTGCTGCTGTGCTGCCGCGCTGCCCGCTTTAGGCTTTGCCGCCCTCTTAGCAGAAGCGCTTGTCTTGCCGGTTGCCTTACCCTGTTCCGTGCTTGCTTTTTTTGCCATAGCTCTATCCCCCATTTCATAACAATTTCAATTAAAGTGCCCCCATTTTTTAGCCGCTGACTGCGCGGAATTTGGGGTCGTCGAGCCCGCAGGCTCCCCCGCGGGGGTGTCTCAGTACCTTTTTTTGCTCTCGTTTGGCTTGTGGAGCGAAACGAGAACCGTTTATGCCGCTCCAAGCCGTTTATTTACCCTAAAACACTGCTCGTATCGCATGACAGGCTAAACGAGCAGGGGCGGGGGTGTGACCCTCACCCGTCTGTCCTCTTGCCGCTCGCGCGAGTTTCATATTTGCCGGCAGCTGTGGATAGCTTCAATGATGTGGTTCTGCTCATCGGCGTTTACCCCGATGCTGTCCAGCGCCTCGCGTGTTCCGCAGTCCGAGCATATCCACCCGCCGTCAATGCGGGAGATGGCGGGAATACAGTCCACCGCTCTCCCGCACCGCGGGCAGAAATCAATATGAAAGCCGCTCGTTTGTTTATTCTTCATGGTCAACACTCCTTTCAATCGCGTTGTTTATTAACCTTTGGTTGAATCCGAAAGCCTTGTAGCCGTCCAGGCAGGTCTGCACGTATATGCCGCTTGGTCTGCCCAGCGGTCGATCCTCGTGCATAATGTAAACGAATGCCGTCCGCTTCTCGGTTTTGCCGTTCGTAAGCTCCACATCGATAGTCATAACCTTTTTGTAATAGAACGTCGGGTAGCCTTCGTAGCGGTCAAGCGCCCGCTCGTTCTCGGGAGTTACTTCCCATACCGCAACGGGTACTTTTCCCCCGCGCTTGTGTTCGATTGTCAGGTATGAGCCGCTCCTGCTCCCTTTAAACAGAAGCTCATAGTTTCGAATCGCCGCCGTTCCTATGACCTTAGCGCCGGGGCAGCGGAATTTCATTTGTTCCACATTCAGATTGCTTCCATAAGCCAGATACAATTTTTTCATTGTCGTTTCCACCTTTCCGAGGACGTTTGCCCTTCTACCGCCTTAAGCCCGCTAAGGCGGGCGCGGCGGTTCGTTTTATGCTGTGCGGCTCTGTCGGAAGGAAGCGTCGCCGCTAAGCCGTTTGGTGAAGGTCTCTCTTGCTGTTTTGAATTCGTCCCCGATAAATCCGAGGCGGAGCAGCCAAGTCCTCATTGCGTATTTGGGATTGTCGGTCTGCTGTGGCTTGGGGCTTGCGCTTTTCGCATTCTTTGCAAGTGCGCTGAGTGCTAAGCAAAGCTGAATGTAGCTTTTAAGCTGTCCCGCGTGAAGCCCGCCTTTGCGTTGTGCTGTAGGTGCGTCAAATTGAAAAAGTCTGAATTCAATCGTTCCCTTTGTAAAGGTCGCGTGAAGGTTGAGCATATGGTATCGGCTTGAATTGTAGTGTTCGTTCCTGCCGCTGTTGTTTCCCTGAGAACCGTACCAGATGTCCGCAAGCTTCGCCATTGTCTTTGGTTTTTTGTGGTTTAACTCGTTCAAAAACCGTTCGTCAACCATTCGGCAGTAGTTCGCGATTCTGCGTTGGTCGAGCTTCAAGGCGCTTGCAAGGAGTTTTTCGTGGCTTGCCATTATGTTCGCGAGGTTTCGCAAGGTCTGCGCTGTGTGCCCGTTTGCTCCGATATGAATGTGTACCCCGCAGCCCCTTGCCGCGTCGCTTTTCGCGCCTGCCTTGCGAAGCCTGCGGATAAGTTCCTGCAAGGTCTCAATGTCGCTGTAATTCAAAATCGGCGTTACCAGTTCGCATTGCTGTGAATAATCCCCTTGAATACTGCAATCGCGTTGGAATTTCCATTCTCTTCCCTGTGCGTCCCATGCGCTCCAAGTGCAGTAACCGTTCCTGCAGGCTGTGTCCTCGGCGCGGTTTGTTCCGAAAAACTCCGCGGCGACCTTTGCCGCTTTCATTCGGGTGATGTTGTTCATTTCAACCTCGACCCCTATTGTCTGGCTCTTGATTCCTGCAATTTGCTTTTCCGTGTTTTTCATTTCGGTGTCCTCCGTGTTGTTTTCCCTTTCGGTAGTCACATATTAACTCTTTTTGAGGGATATATCAATATCATTGGTACACGATCTTCTAAGAGAAAATTTGTGTATATTATGCCTTAGCTTATAACTGTTTTTGTACAACCGTATTGATTTGCTTTATTTATGCTTAAACATATAAAACTTGTCAATTTTTCTTGACAAGTAAATAACTTTTTGGTATAATAGAAATTGTAAAGAGTATTCGATCAAACACAAACGCATATAATAATTCATGAGGAGGGATAACAATGGCAACCAAAAGCATCTTCAAAACAGTTGAGATTCGCGACGATAAAGCAGCTAAGGCATTTTTGGACGCGATAGAAAGCTCCCGCCGCGCACAGAAAAATATCAAGGAGCCAAAAGTTTCCGCAAAACAGTTGAAAAAGGAAGAGATAAAGGATTTTATCGGAAAGGTCGTCAAATGACGTATAATACCAGTTTATTGATCGACGCTCTGGACGAATCAGGGGAAAGCGCTATCCGTGAGTTGCTTTCCTCTTTTTCTTCTCCGCTTAATAAAGATGTGGAAGATTTTCTGAAAAACAGCGCTATCGATCTTGCAAAACAGAATGTCGCGCCTACTACATTGGTATACGCGGAAGATGATGTCGGTTGGCACATGTGCGGGTATTTTACGCTAACAATAAAAACGGTCCAAATTGGGAAGAGTGATGTTGGATCAAATATGTTCAAAAGGGCAAAGAAATTCGGTACATATGATAAGGAAACCGATAAATGCACCATACCCGTTCCGCTTATAGCACAACTTGGAAAAAACAGCACCCGAGGTTATAACAAACTGATAAAAGGCGCGGAGCTGCTGCGATTAGCGTGCGATAATGTAATAGCCGCTCAACGAATAATTGGCGGTAAAATGGTATATCTCGAGTGTGAGGATACCCCAAAGCTCATTGACTTTTACCGCGATAACGGGTTCAGAGAATTCTCGCGAAGATCTCTCGACCCCGATGAGAAAGGCAATTTTAAAAGCCGATATCTTATCCAAATGTTAAAATATCTGGATTGATATATCACTCCCAATAAAAATTCGCCGTATTTCAAGGCAATAATATTATATAGCCGCTCGATGTCTGATCAGACCGCCGAGCGGCTTTCGTGCCGCTCCGACCGCATTATACTTGATTTCCATGATAATATCCTCCTTTGGTTTTTTACATATTAACTCTTTCAAGGCGGTATATCAATACAATTATTGTACAAACATTCCCGCAGCGGATTGTGTGAATTATGCCATACTATACCCGCCAGCACGAAGTAAACGCAGGGGAGCGCCACACCGTTCCCCCAGAGCTTATATTCCGCCGAGTCGCTGTGAGGATTCTTCAGCCACTTTATTATCTGCTTGTCGGTTTTTCGCTTGATATTTTTGCCGATTGCCGCTCCATATTCGGTGAAAATTTCACGCCATCGCTCTATTTCGCCTAACGTTGGAGCGTCCGTTTCCAAATCAGCGCACCACCAGTCGGGAAAGCCCTGTAAACGGGCGCATTCGGTTGGGCAGAGACGCCGCACGATATAATCAATGCCCGCGTTATTTATGATTGGCGGAGATTTGTAATCGGTTGCTGTAAGGGTATATGCGCACTCCTCGGATACTCGGGTAAAAAACGACTCACGGCTCATAGAATATGTCGGAACCGCGACCGCTCCGGGACCCTTTGCAACTATCGTCGGCTCTGTTTCGGGCTCTACCGCGAAATTATACAGCGCGTTCTTTCCCTGGTTGAATGCTGCACGGTCGATACCATAAACGACTGTAAGCCCGCCTTGATTCCTGTCCGGCGTGTTTCCGCTGCAATCAATGGTGCGTGAAGTATCCGTTTCATAGACGTTTGCCCGCGCGTTTTTCGTTCCCTCGGAGGTAAACCGCACATCAAAACAATTCAGTACCAACGGCTGATTGTTACCGCCTGTGCCGTATTTAGCGCTTACAGTGGGGGCGGTGGCCAACGGTCCGCTGACACGGGCATCCTGACTGTGATTCTCAAACACCAAAGCGGCGGGAATTGCTCCCGCCCTAAGAGTAGGACATATTTCGTCCTCATAGCCTATTCCCCGTGCTCCTGCCGATCCCTCGGTACAGAATCCCGCTGCGCCTGCGACTCGAGAGCTGCTTTCAATATCGGCGGCAGCTCTTTGCCACGCGCGGAAGCCGTCCGCAGAATATGCAGACACGCCTTCCGACTTAAACAGTATTTCTCCTGCACGTTCGGAATTATAATCTGCGACAAGAAAGATTCGTTTTCTTCTTTGGGGAACTCCCCAATATCGAGCGTCGAGGACTCGCCATGCAACAGAGAACCCGTCGCCCACGATTTCCCCCGCTTTTGCCCATACGGAAGATGAACCTCGCTTTTCAGGCTTAGGGACATCAACCTCTGTGTATCTGACCCTACACATCTCCCGTAGGACTTGCCGGAAGTCTTCTCCTTTATTTGATGAGAACGCGCCGAGGACGTTTTCCCACACGCAGTATCTGGGGTATTTGCCATTTGTCGCACACCTCATTTCCTTTATTATTCTTATTGCCTCAAAAAACAGGCTTGAACGTTCTCCGCCTATGCCGCTCCGCTTTCCGGCTATCGACATATCCTGACAAGGCGAGCCGAATGTGATAATATCCACCGGCGGCAGCTCAGCGCCGTTCAGCTTGTTGATATCGCCGTAATGCTCCACGAAAGGAAGCCGCTTTTCTGTTACCCTAATAGGGAAAGGCTCTATTTCACTGCTCCAGAGCGGCACGATACCTGCGAGCAGACCGCCGAGAGGAAAGCCGCCGCTCCCGTCAAAAAGAGAGCCCAATGTGAGTCTATTCTTCATGCTCCACCTCTTTCACAAGGTCGGAGTACGGTATTTTCTCCCCTCCGCGCGTTACATACACATCATCGGAGCTCTGTTTGTACTCAACGTACCTGCGCAGGATAACCGAAGCATACTTCGGATCAAGCTCCATTGTATGGCATATTCGATTTGTCTGTTCACAGCTCATCAGCGTTGAGCCGCTCCCGCCGAATGTGTCAAGCACTATCGCGTTCTCCTGCGAGCTGTTGCATATCGGGTATGCAAGCAGATCAAGCGGCTTGCTTGTGGGGTGATTTTCATTGCGCTTGGGCTTGTCAAAATTCCAGATGGTAGTTTGCTTGCGGTCGCTGTACCAGCGGTGTTTTCCATTCTGCAAAAAGCCGTACAACACCGGCTCGTGCTGCCACTGGTAGTCGGAGCGTCCCAGTACAAGTGAATTCTTTACCCATATACAAACACCCGCAAGGTGAAATCCCGCGTCGACGAACGCCCTGCGGAAGCATAAGCCCTCGGTGTCCGCGTGAAAGACGTATGCCGCTCCGCCGTTTTCAAGATGTGCCGCCATATTGTCAAAGGACTTTTTCAAGAACTCGTAGAATTCCTCTCCCTTTATTGAGTCGTTCTGTATCTTCAATCCGCTTGATGATGTAAACGAGACCCCATAGGGCGGATCAGTCACTATGAGGTTTGCCTTTTTGCCGTCCATCAGTGCCGAAACGTCCTCGGGGCTTGTCGCGTCCCCGCACATCAGCCTGTGTCTGCCAACTGTCCAGATATCTCCGCGCACAACAAAAGCGGCTTTCTCCAAAGCCTCTGTTAAATCGTAGTTATCCTCGTGCACGTTAGACTTTTCGCCGCTGCTGAACAAATCGGCGATCTCCTTTTCATCAAAACCGATCAGCGACAAATCAAAGTTTTCTCCCTGCAGGTCGGCGATCTCAACCGCCAGAAGGTTATCGTCCCAGCCCGCATTCAGCGACAACTTGTTGTCAGCTATTATGTATGCGCGGCGCTGCGTTTCGGTAAGGTGCTCCTCCTTTATGCAGGGGATTTTCTTTAACCCTAACCTTTGAGCGGCATAAAACCTGCCGTGTCCGCAAAGTATAGTGTTATCTCCTGAAATGACCACCGGTGCCAGAAATCCAAATTCCTTGATCGACGCGGCAATCTGTGCTATCTGCTCGTCGGAATGCGTCCGCGCGTTTCGGGCATACGGGGTAAGCTCACCGATATCGGCGAGGTAGTACTGAATGTTCTCACTCACCATAGACCACCTCCCGCACCACTCCTTCAATCAGCTTGGGGCGGCTGTCCTCGACTATCCGGTTTATCTCGGCGCGTATCGAGATGATCTGCTTCATGTACGCCTGCGACATTGTGACATAGGGAGAGGTCATTGCCGCTCCCGTTGTAGGGTGCTTGGCAATATAGCCGTATTTGGAAATAATCTGCTCACAGTGTACCCAGCGGCTCACCGACATTGCGTACTGCTCGATAAGCTGTCTGCTTACTGTATTTTCACACCCCCTTGCCTTTAACCATGAATAGGTTTCCGAATAGACGTCCGTCGCGCACAGCGTTGTTCCGTCGCGCTGTGTTTCGGTCAGGAAATCTCTGACGGGCGGCATCTCATAACCCTGCAGCTCCGCCGGCTTTTGATTTTTTGACATAAAAATCCTCCTTAAAATTCCGCGTTCGGGCGAGAGCGCGGTAAATAAGGAGCGCCTGCAATTGATTAGAATACATTTTAATTATATCACATATGCTTCGGGACATGTGGGACATTCGGGACAAATTTTTCTCAAAAAAAATAAAATTTTTTTTAAAAAGCACTTGACAACCACGTTAAAACGTGGTATAATATAGATATAGAGAGGGGGTGATTAAGTTGAACAATAAAATAAAAGAGCTTACCGAAATGCTCAAACAAATCGATAAGCTCTTGACCCAAATCTTAAAAGTTCTGATAACCCTTGGAACGATTTGGGCGGTAATCAAAGGAACGTTCTTCTAAACGCTCCGCTTTCATTGAGGAGGGCGGCAACCCTCCCCAATGAAAGTATATCATATTTCGGAAAGGAAGTCAAGTGATTTATGAAAAAAGATATTTTAAAACTGGCGTTGACCGTTTTCGATATTGTGATTACTTTGATCGCAATAGTTGGTGTGATTTGGTTGTTTTTTATTAAGTGAGGTTAATATGCTTTATATCAAGCTGTACAGACAACGAGCGGGGATTTCCGTGCCCAAGATGTCCGAGCTTACGGGCATCTCAAGGCGAACAATAGAGGATCTGGAAAAGCGCGGTGACTGCCTTGTGTCCAACGCCCTTAAAATTGCCGACGTTCTCGGGGTAAAGCTGGACGACTTTTTAACACCTCCGATTGAAGAAGAGAAGGCAGAATCGGAATAAAATATCCCCACTCTGCCAAAGAGCGGGGATACATTTCTCGCGATGTCCTCAAAGACTTCTCTCATAATTATGCCATATGCTTTAAACAAGCCGGATAGATTTCCCCAAATATTAAATTAAAAAGCGCTTGACAAATACGCATTAAGGGCGTATAATATTATTAAGAAAGGGGATTGAAGCTAATGAAACGAGCTGATTTAATAAAGCTGTTAGAGCGTAACGGCTGGCACTTTGTAAGAAATGGCGGCAATCACGACATTTACAGCAACGGCAAACGCATTGAACCGATAGAACGGCACAAGGAAATCCCCGAACAGCTTGCGAAAGCGATTATAAAGCGCAACAATTTGAAGTGAGGTGTTTTCTATGAAAGCTTGCTACCCCATCATATTAACCGAAATGAGCGAGGGCGGTTATCTGGTGTATGTTCCCGATATGCAGATAAACACAACCGGCACAGATATCGGGAACGCCCTTGAAATGGCAAAGGACGCAATAGAGCTTTGCGGAATAGGCTATGAAGATGAAAAGCTGCCCATTCCCGGGCCGTCCGCGCTGTCGAAAATAAAGCCGAAAAAGGGCGAAATCGTTCTTGCCGTGAACGCGGACTTTGAAGCACATCGGCGTATGCTCGACAATCGAAGCGTCAAGAAAAATTGCACCATTCCCAGCTGGCTGAACGAACGCGCTGAAAAAGCAAAAATAAACTTCTCGGCTTCGCTCCAGCGAGCACTAAAAGAAGATTTAGGAATTACAGGCTGATAGTTATATGTCAAATTCAATAAAAGTCAAGGAAGTGTATCCCGCCGAGGATTTACATTTAATTGTGATCTTTGAGAACGGGAAAGTCAAAAGTTACGATGTGACGCAGCTTTTCGAGCAGTTCCCGGATTATAAGGCGCTGCGTAATCCCGATGTTTTCAACCTTGTACACGTTGACTGCGGAGGATGTGCAGTTGCTTGGAACGGCGAGCTTGATATTTCTGAATGCGAGCTTTGGGAAAATGGCGTAACACTTCAAAAAGCTCAATAAAACGTATTTTTGGAGGACAGATATAAAATTCCCCCGCCCTGTTAAAGGGCGGGGATACTTGTCGTATTGAGAGGTTAATCGGGATTGTCCCTGATATATCGGTTATACGCCTTGTTGACGCTGGATTCGGTGTTATTGCCGCCCAGTTCATCTGCAATGACCTTGAATGTTTTCTTTTGCAGGATGTGTTTCTCAAAGATCCTGCGCGTCAGCAAGTCAGAGATACCATCTATATACCGCTCCACTTTTTGCTTGATGGACATATACTCCTCACGTTGAGCCGTGAGAATTTCCTTGCGTTGAATAATATCAATATATGTATCCTCAATGCGGTTTCGCGGAGAGGGATTTTTCGGTATGCCGCTCGTATCAAAAGCCGGAGATGTGTACAGCTTTGCCTTGATGACCTCCAGTTCCTCATCGCATTCTTTTATGAGTTGCTCCATCAGATAATAGTTGTTCAGATACTCGCGAATCATACCGAAAATTCCCCCTTATATGTATTCCTTTTCCTCTGCAAACGTCTTGATTTTCTTTATAGTGATTTTGCCTATGCCCCAGATTGATTCAGCGGAAAGCCTCTCTATAAATTCCGATATTATGTCCGAGGCTGTTTCCTGCTGTGCATCGGCTGCTTTCGGCATATCCGCAAACATCTCTACAAGCTCCGCGTCATTCATGGAGCTGAAGCGCTTGCGGATCGCCGTTGCTTTCTTGTGAAGCTCCCTTTCGCTGCCTGTCAGTTTTCTTTTACCCATGATCTCACCTCCTATCACTCCAGCCAATCTGTGTCATCCTATCCATCGCTCTCACCGTCCTTCCCGTCCATCTTAGCGCCGCAGTTGGGGCAAAAAATATATTTCTTATAAACCATATTGCCGCAGCAACTGCAATTATAACTCACATCATACGCATCTAGAGGAATATTATAACCTCTTTTTTCAATCCACCGCCCGTGCCTCTCGGGTCGAACGTCGGCGGGGATATTCTCCGCAAGTTCATACAAAAATGCGCTCTTCGGTTTCCACGAGTGTATGGGTTTTCCATAAGACGTTCTACGCTCAACGCTGTCGGCAGGGAAATAACCGGTATCTCTCATTTTCTCTGCGCTTTCGTCCCCAACAGTAAGAATACTCGCAAGAAATGTATCTCCGTGTCCGCAACAGGAATTTACAGTTGCAACACCCAAAGATTTGAGATACAGCAGTTCTTCCTCCAAGCAAATATCACAGCACCACCCATACATTGTTTTCACGCTGCATTTATAGCTTCCAATTTTACAATTCCGGCAGAAGTCAATAGCATCCTCTGCAGAAAGTGCTGATATACTGCCATTTTCGTATAATGCTAAGATGTTTTCTATGTAAGCCTGTGCTTTTTTACCGTTAAACTCCATTATTCTCACCGTCCTCTCCGTCCATCTTCGCGCCGCAGTTGGGGCAATAAGCGTAAATGTCGCATTCTTCCGGCATAAATTCTATGGATTTGCACTTTGAGCAAATATACATTCCCTCGTCTTGATCGTCAAGGGATAGTTCGTTCCACTCCCCGTGCCTCTCCGGTCTAACGTCGGCGGCAGGGATATCGTCCAATTCCTCAATAGCCGTGTCAATAGCCTTGTCCCAGCCGTCCGACCAACTTTCGGGCTCTGCGCCGCAGCCGCCCAAAGCATTCAGCATGTTGTAAACCTTGTCGCGCTCTATGTATTCAGCCATTCTCCCGCCCCCTTTTCTTAAGCGCCTTAATAACGCTGACCGCCAGTTTGATATCCTCCATGTATATGCCGTCCGCAAGCGCCTGTTCAATGAAATCCCGATACTCATGTTCGGGATTGTTCAGATCAACCACCATTCCGATACAGTACAGCTCGTCATCCTCATAGATATTGAATTCTGCGTATGGCAACTCCGTTTCATATGACCACGAACAATCCCTGCCGGAGCACCACAATGCCTCAATGGGCTTTGGGAGCTCCTTGTGCCTGATTGTACCGCCCTCATAACAGTCAAATTCCTCAAAAATTGCCCCACGGAATTCGCACAGATCGTCGCTGCAGCCGAACACTATCAGCAGATTGTTATCTTTGGCAAGCTGCTCAATTTCGGGAGTTGTTTCGTGAAGATACGCTCTGTTATTAAGCATTTCAGCTAATTCTTCTTTAGTCATAATGTCCTCCTATTCATTTTACATATCACCTCTCAAGCTCAATATCCACGCCAACGCCAAAAAGCTTTTCGGCTTCAGCCGGATAATCAATTCTGCCATAATATCAATTTCTATTTTTGACGCTCCTCCGCACTTATTATTTTCCATTCAAATATTCCAGAATCACCGCGCTTGCTTTCTCCCAGCCATAGCACAGATGAACGGAATACCCCTGCGCGGAAAGCGCCTTGAGCCACTTGTCCTGATTGCCGGATTTAACCCCATTAGGGGCTTTGAGCTCTATAAAGAGCCCGTGAAAGCCCCCTCGGGGAACAGGGAGAAACAGGTCGGGAACGCCCGCTTTTACTCCAATAGCCTTAAATCTTGCCGCTTCTGATTTCCCCCGCTTGCCGCCGTTCGGTATATGGAACAGCAGGTCAAGCTCGGGATACTTTCCGCTCTGAAACACCGCCCAACGGAAAAGCGTCATCTGCTCGCTGTCCTCAATGTGCTGCATAATCGCCCCCGTTGTTCTCCGCTTCATCAACTTCGTAATTTGCAAGGAAATTTACGAAATCAAGAAACCAATCCCTCCGGAAATTTACAGTAGTTGAGCTGACCGGAGTTCCGGGAAATGCTTTAAGATGCCATTCGTTATATGCTCTGCAGAACATCGGAAAGTCACAATTTATTTGCCCGACCTTTTTCAGATTTGACAAAAGCTCTCGCAGATTAGCTTTGTCTTTTGTGTATGGACAAAACGCTTTCATTCTATATTCTCCTTTCTGTCAGTACACCTGCCGAGCAAGTCCGAGCACTACCATGCCTTCCTTGCAGAACCGCGGATCGTCCAAAACATATGTTATTCTGAACAGAGCGCATTTCCCCGAATAATATCCGCCGTCCGCCGCGCGGCGGAATTCCCCGCCGCCGTTATCTGCCGTGCCGCTCCGTATTGTGTAAGGGTCTTCCTCCGGCAGGAACTCGTTTATCGCGAGGAAGTCCCCCGTTTCGTATACCCTATCATTTTTCCGTACCTCAAAGGGCTTGCTGCCGTCCGCAAGCGCCCTGAAAAATTCGGGATAGCATTTTACCGTATGTATCATTTTTGACCTCCGTTCTTATCGCATTAACCGTCCCACTCATAGGCTTCTCCCCGAACATTATTAAGCAAGAGCTGCTCGGGTTCTCCGCCGTCATCACTGCCGCACTTGTAGCCTGTTTTTATAGAATTTATCGTGTTATACATATCCGCGACCCACTCGTCGATCCTCTCCCGAGAAATAACCGTCGCGATTATTATTGCCTGTGCCAGGAGCCCCTGCTTAATGCAGAGGAATTTATGTTCTTCATGTCCGTCAATACAGCGCATGAAGAAGTTTGTCTGGCTGTCAAGCTCCACCGGCGCAAGAGCGGCGCTGTCAATAAACATCACCTGTCCCGCCGCGCTGAACAGCTGATAATGCGAACCAATTACCAGATCGCGCGGCGGATTTTCAATGATTATCTCTCCGGGATAATCATCGGCGGTCAGGGCCGCAATGTATCGGTTCTCGTTCAGCGTCATGGTCTCCCTTTCGATATCGCTGTAATCGAACGCCACAGCGACCTCATTCGGCGTCATTTTCGGCATACCCTCCATTGAGTACAGCGCGGTGCCGTTTCCGACCCACTGCGTTCCGTCCGAGCACGTTGTCATGGTGATGGTATGAGCCTTCTTACATAACGCCGCGACCTTTTTCTTTTTTATCATAGCTCTCCTTTCCGAGATCTTCAAGGCTGATAAGCCCGCACATTTCCTCGCCCAGCCTGCGGTTTCCCGTGTTGATTATATACATGTAGCCCCGCGGAGCGAACGACGTTTCATATGCCGTCCAGCCCCTCGGCACATCCCCGAAAACAGCGTAGCTCCGAAGCTTGCCCTTTATCTTACTACTGCTCACTGCCGTCACCCGTACCCGAAAGCGTATCGCTCATCGCTTTCAGCGTTTTGGTGAGAGCCGACCTCATCTTTTGCCGCTGCTCATCATCTTCAAACGCGCTTATCTCTTCGAGCGCCGAGTTAAAATTCCTCTGGCATTCCTCAAGGTGAAATTTAAGCCGCTCCTTTTTGCTGTCCGGAGGAGCTTTCTTTGCATTCAACTGCAAAGCGGCATTTTCGGCTCTTAGCTTTTCAAGCTCTTCAGCATTTGCCTTGCGTGCATCCTCATATGCGGCGTTCCGCGCGGAGTCCGCTTTCTCCTGCATCTCCTTGAGCTTCGCGTCATATTGCTTTTTAGCGGCTTTCTCCGCCTTTTGTGCCGCAGCTTTTTCGATCTTGGCGATCTCATCCGCCGAGGGCTTTTCGACCGCAACCTCAACGGGACGGCTTGACAGCTCCTTGTTTAGCTTTTCAAGCGATTCCACGCGTTCTTTCTGCTTGTTCTGCACGGATTTAAGCGCCTCAATCTCGGCGGAAAGCTGCTCGTTTTGCTTCTTAAGCGATTCCGCGGCGCTTTCCTCCTTTGATCTCTCCTCAAGCTCGAGGGTGAGCTGCTCGTTTACGCTTTGCAGTGCCTTAACGCGCTCCGTGAGCTCCCGCGCAGACAGCTCCTCCGCTTCGCCGCTTTCAATAAGCCGCTCCCTGTCCTCGTCCTCCAGAACCGTCATCAGCGCCAGCTTGGTAACTCCGATATGCGAAAGCTCGCCAAGCCGCTCCCCGTATTTCTCAAAGCACCTGATATAGCTGTATGCTTGCCGCTGCCTTATAGGCGTGAGCTTCTCGCAATATTCGTCGAAGGTCTCGCAGGCGAACCTCGTGTACAGCTTCTCGTCGCGCATTGCTTTCAGATCGCGCCCGAGCACCACAAAGCCCTCGGCTACAAGCTGCGCATTTGCATTTATGCGACTGTTGAGCAGCGCCGCGCGCTCCTCCAGATCCATGTCCGTTGTGATCATCTCGTTCATAATTTACGCTCCTATTCTTACTTGTATCTTATTCTCCGCCTTCTTGGGATCGATGGAGAACGTCTTCAGCTGCTTGCTTACGAATTTAAGCCACTCGGTTACAAACTCCTTCACCTCATTCGGAGGAGCACAGTTGTTTTTGCCGCGGTTCTGTATCAGCTTGCCGTCGTTATCGATATTGACCGTGAAATACGGCGTGTCGGGCTCGCTTTTCTTTCGCAGTCCGAAAATATTTGTGTTTCCCGCAGCGCATTGGTTAACGTAAGTCTTTACGCAATGGTTCAAGGCAGTGCTCTCACCAACAAAATCCTCAACCGTGCGCAGGGGTTCGATAACAAATCTCTCATCGGAATAGCTCAACTCGCCGAGCAACTCCCCGCGTCTTTGCAGAGCCGTTTCCAGATGCTCGTTTTTCCGAACGTCGTAAAGCTTGGTGCAGCGGTCGTGCTCCTCCTTTACATTACGCGGAAATTTCGCGTTGTGATTGCTCAAATCTATTCCAAGCAGCCTTGCGGTCGAAAGGTAATCCTTCCAGTACATCAAAACCGTCGAATACGCCTTTAAAAATGCCCGCTGCTTCTCAATGTAATTCATTGCCGCGCGAAGGGATATCCCGCAGTCTTTCATCAACTCGCCTATCTCGTAATATTTGGATTTATATCTTGCGCAAAGCCGTCTGAAATCCTCCATCTCCGACATTTTCAGTTTGTTGTCGCGCCAGAAAACCAACTGCTGCCATGTCGCGTCGATTTTGACAAACTCCGCAAGCACTTCTTTGTTGATACCCAGCAGTCTCGAGGGACTGCACTCGAGCTCGGGTTCTTTGTCATAATATGCCACGTCAAGGTATCTCCTTGTGATATTGTTAAGCCCCATTTTCGCCATGCTCTCGATAGCGGGACACATCAATACCGCGTTGAACATCTGCGCGGGAGTTCTGTGCTTGTTTATCAGACAAAGCGCTCTCAGATCCATATTCTTTACGAGAGGCAGGTCGAGCGACTGCGTTATCTCAATGATGTTCCCCGGATAGACTGGGCCGAGCTCCCTGTCCTGCTCCGCCCGCTTCGGCGGTATCCGTTCCCACTCGTCGTGATAGGGATTATGGAAATAATGCTCTTTCTCGATAGCTTTCCCATTAGAAACGCGCCAGAATGTGCGACGGTATTCGCGGTGCTCCCGACCACGTTCGACGGTACTTCTTTTGGTTTTTTTGTACGTCTGATCGTCTTTGTATCTGAAGCTGCTCTCCAGATAAAAGAAACGTGAAAGGAACTCGTCGCCGTGCCGCTCCGTGTAAATTGCCGTTACATGAAAATCTTGATACTCATTATTGCCGCAATAGTACCCGCCACGCGAAGCGCCGACATTCACGAGCCTTACCGTTCTGCCGCAGCGCGGACAGATACGCTCCGCGCCCTGTTTAACTCTTTCAAGCACTCCCTGCTTATTGCAGCCTCCGCAAAATCCCTTTTGCTGCTTCTTTCGGTTGTATCGGTAGAACCACGGTGCTGTCGCGAGTACATCGTTATACGTCCAATCGAAAAACTCATGCGGAGCGTTTTCAATACCCTGCATACGCTTGACTATACGCTCCTTGCGGTTCTCCTCGGCGGTCTTTGCTTTTTGCTCCCGCACATACCACTGATAGAACGCCGCCCAGCATATTCCGCGGGTAAATTTACGGTTGTTTTTTGGTTTAGCATTACTAAGCACTTCATGCCGCTCCGCGAAGTCTAATATTACCTTATCGGCATTTTTTATCGCTGCCCAGTTGCTGCCAATACATTCGCTTAACAGGCTGCTTGTAAGACTGTATTTATCGAAGTTGTCATATCCCGACGTTCCGACCGAGCAATCGCTTTTGACAAACTCAACACCGTTAAACAGCTCCCCACCGACGTCGCCGAGAGAATTTATATAATACCGCTCATTAATACTCAAGGGGTCTGATTTGTTCCCATAACGTTCCGACTTATATACGCAAATGCAGAGCGTTTCGATCCCGCGCTTGGTGGTGTGAAGCTCCGCGGAATAGGCGTTAAAACTATTATCGCACCACCGCTCTGTCTTAGGGCGCTTTACCTTTACAAACTCCTTAAACGGCAGCGCGGACAGTTCCTTGTATTCTATCATGCCGCTCACCTCTCAATCCAACAGGCTGTCGAAGTCGAGAGCAAGCCCCGCGGGCTTTTTCGGCTCGGCAATAGCTATGCACTTGTCGGACGAGGGAGCTTCCTCGATGCCGAAGTATTCCCGTACCCACTTGAAATGCTGATCCTCGGAAATTCTCGCTACACCATGCGAGCCTGCCTTGACTTCAAACTTCTTGCCCTTTTTAAAGCAGCTTTCAAGGCAGCCCTTAAGGGTCAGCCCCTTGCCGATAATGTCCTCGCTGATCATCTCGGTGATGAGCGGCTCTATGTAGTTGAGCGTATCACGCTCCAAATCATTCTTAGGCTCTCCGAGCTGTTTTCTTACTTCCTGTGTCATATGTATTCCTCCTGAATGTCGTTTCATTTAATCATCGCGCTTCTTGTTTCCGCCTGATCAGCCTCAGACGCGCAAATGGTCGTCCCGTGACGGGATTGTGATCGATCTCGCTGTCAATAAGCAACCAGCCCTTGTACAGCTTCTCGACCTCCGTTTTCACCTCATCGTTTCGCTTGGCGTTCAAAAGCTGGCGCATACGCTTTTTGGATATCCTGTTGTCGTCCGTCACCACATCGGGACGCTTAAGGTTTGTGGAGCAGTTCCACGAGCGTTCAAACTTATCGCAGTACTTTTTTGATTTGGTAAGGTACTTGCTGAGACCGAACAGTCCGTCTTTCTTATCGGGCTTGAGCCTGTCGACGTTCGCCCAGCCGTTATGCCACTTATTTTCTATCTCATCACGCGGAACGCCTCCGCTCAGAACAATGTGGTAATGCCGCCTTGAACCGCTGCGCTTGTCTTCTGTAACATACATGTATTTAAGCGGAACGCAATGCTTCTTATAACACCTGCGCAAACGCTGAATGTAATTGGTCAGTTCGCGTCCGGCAGCTTCTTTCGATATCTCATCCTCGAAAGTCAGCGTCAAATGATAATCATCCTTGCCAAAATTGTTGAACAGAAGCCAACGAAAAAATTTTCTTGAATAGTCGTTGTTCAGCTTTTTTATTTTAGGAAGAGAAGCCCTTGTTTTAGTCCGGCGGGTATTTCTGACCGCCTGCTGCTCTTCCTCCGAATACTCGAATAAATCTACTTCTTTGTATCGGCAGTTACGCCTGCAAAGAGATTTTTCACGGATAAACGTGTGCTTCAAATTTTCACTCTCCCTCGAGAAAAACCAAAAACGCACGAGAAGTTAATACTCATTACAAGCCCCTCAAGCGGCGCTGTGAGCGCTTTTTTATGCGGCGGACGAAGCCGTTTACGACTCCATGACCGCCGCATTTTTTGCCCGCAGGCTGCCGCGTTTTTGATTTTTCCTATTGACATTTACACGGGAAAATGATATAATGTTTATGGGTTTTAAGTTTTGCATTCGATTGCAAAATTGTTTTTTCATTTTCCCGCCTCGACCGTTTCTGTCGGGGTATTTTTTTACGCCAGTTTCCTGCCGAATTTGCAGAAGACGACGGTCGTTTTGGTTCCGCTGAAGCTGCTGCACTTTTCGCAATGCTTGCCGCAGACCAAAGCGTTTAGCTTGGGGCATTTCACCCAGTTCTTATTCCGCGCGTGAGATTTCTTGCAAATAGGACATATCATTTGTTATCCCTCCAATCGTCCATTCCGTCGGGGTTTTTCCCCTCGCTTACCAAGCGTCGGCGGATCACTTCCGCACCAGCTTCTTCGCGCTCCCTGCAATATCTGTGCCATGCGAAAAGCTCACCATCGCCGAGATCGAGAATCTCTCCGCAGGTGTTCGTCATGGCGAAACCCGTGCCGCTTTCCGTCGTGCGCCTTAGATACTTGACCGGTCCGAATCTGTCCAGCAGCTCCCAGACGTTACCCTGCTTGTCCGTGTACCGGTTATTGTCCTTGTTATCCGGCGCTTTCCCGTCTTCGGAAACGTCATCGACTTCCAAATGCTCTATGTATTCCGCTACAAACTCGCAGTACTCGATTCCGGTCTGCATTATCTGTCTGATGGCACATTCCGCGGCGCGCTTGTTTTTGTAGAGCCGCACTCTGCTGTTCAGGCTCTCAAGCACGGGAAAGTTCTCTTTGTCCATACCCGTAAAATAGCGGTCATCGCGGGTTTCGTGAACCACCCATTTGCCCTCAATTTTCATCTGTCTTCACCTCCCACATAATTCGCTTTCAAATTTTCACGCAGTCGCGAGGGTCGCATATTATATCGCCGTAGGTCATATCCTCTGTGCCGGGGATAATGTCATTGAGGCTGACTTCCTGAAACCTACGTTTTTTCTTATCAAATTCGTAGGATACGTTGCTTCGCATTGCGTTGTAAGCACAGTGTGAGAAGCTGTAAATGTGGATCTCGGGGCGTGCAAACCATTTCTTTACCATTCGGAGATATCCTAAAACAGCCACATCATACCATTCGTCGTTTGACAGCCCGAAGCAAGCCAAGAACGAGTACACCAAGCCGTGATGAGCCTCCGCGAACCGCTGTTCCTCGTCTGTCAGCGGATCATTGATGGCGGTACACTTCTTATGATGAATACCCTCGGGCAGATATGACGGATCAAAGCCAAGCTCGACCAGCCTTTCACCGACCTCAATTGAAGGAAAGTTTGTTCCTTTTTCATAATGATGCGTCATACCGTTTAGCCCCATAATTTTATCAAGTTTTTTCTGTGACATCCCTTTCGCCATGCGCCATTCTTTTAGCCGCCGCGGAAATTCCGCCTTAATTTTATCGTCTTCCATTTTGATTTTTCCTTTCAAATGCAGATAATGCCACTAATAAAATTTTTGCTTGCCGCGTCGAGTCAGTTCGCGTGGATCTTTTCTGTACCGCTCATCAGCCCGGGATCGTCATGTATATTGCCGATGACTTCATAGCAATTCGAATATTTCCGCTCGACTGCGAACGTCTGACCGCTGTCCAGCTCCATATTGAAGCGGCTTTTGTTGCCGGAAAAGGTGATTTTCCCTCTGCAGGTCTTTCCGGACATTCCGCGGTAGATCACTATATCGTCCTCGAAAATGGGCTTGCGGTTCCTGTCGGTAAAGCCCACGCACTGACCGAGCGTTTCAAGGCTGACCTTAACAGCCTCCTCGACGTCAAATTCCGCCCATTCGAGCGTGTCCGTGCGCTTTCCGCGCCACAGTCTATGTAATTTATTCATCTTTGTTATCCTCGCTCTCTTCCCTCGGAACGTCCCCCGAGGCAGGGATTACAGCCGCCCAAAGCAGCAGTCCAATAATGCACTTCGCGGTGTGGACGCTTGTCCATACATTATGAAGCTCGGCGTGACCTACCGTGCCGTAGCACAGTATGAAGCCCAAAGTGAGGAGCACGACCGCCACTGCGTGACGCTTATTCATCTTTGCCGCCTTTCCGTCCGCGGTTCTGTAAGCATACGATAAGCGCCTGTTCGCTTGCGTTAGCCTGCCCGAAAACGTTTGCAATAGTCTCTTTTTCGCCGTCCGTAAACTTCCCGCGGGAGTACCTTATGTTCTCCTCCATCCGCGTGACAGCCTTCATATACCCCGCAAGCGCGGCGAGTATATACGTTTCGTTTCCGTCGGAACAGATCTCATCATGCATTCTGACAAGCTTGTCCACCTGCTCCTGATATTCAACAAGCGTCATGGCAGCCTCCTCATAATATCCCGAATGAGCGCTGTTCCGCTGTCGCACGCTACGTTTGCGGGAATTGGGTCTGCGTTTTTAAAGCATATCAGCGCGCACTCCGTATTCGGATTGTACTCTATCCTTATTATGTCCTCGCAGTTTCGCGTAAGCTTCAGCGTTTCCGCCAGTGCGTCGCATATCTGCTGTTTGTTCTCGGTTATCATGGCTTGTCCGCCTCCCGATAATTTTCCTCCGGCTTCGTTTTGAGAGCTTCCAGCTGCTCTTTGCGAGCGTTATTGAGTTTTCGGCGCACCTTGCCAAGCTTTTTTCTCAGCCTTTCGGCCTCGTCGCTGAGCTGTCTGATCTCCGCGTCGCGGGTATCGGCGCTCCCAAGATACGCGATTATTTTCGCAAGAAAATCGTTGATCTGCCGCCGCACTTGTTTCGGAGATTCCACAAGAAATACCGAAAATGTTTCATGGGACTTATCCTGCTCCCAGCCGTTCAAATAAACCGTCGCGTCGATCAGACCGCAATGCGGCGACCAGCTTACGAAAACGTCCGTCCCGGAGTCCTCTTTGGCGTTCGCCGATATCTCCATCAGCCGCGCCACCGTTTCACAAATAATTTGATGCCTGTTGTTCATGGCTTGTCCCTCCTACTCCGAAAAGATATCCAGCATACCGACCATTGCGTCAGAGCGTTCGTCGGCGCTCTCCTCGTTGATCATCTCAATTGAGTTCCGTGCGCTCTCGCAAAGCTCCGTGATATTGTCCATCGTTTTTACCTTCCTTTCTGTGTTCATCTGTTAGCAACGCAGTCCGCAGCTTCAGCAAGCGCCTCTTCGAATATTCTTGTGCGCTCCGCTGCGTCTGCTTCGTTCGTGCCCTTTGGAAGCTCCATTCGGCAGGTCTGCCTTATGGGGCAGTCAGGGCAGTCGTTCTCCCGATAGCTCAACGGCGTTCTGAATTGTTCGCATATTGCGTCGATCACCGCTCCCTGCTCGGGGGTTATGTACGTCCAGCTCAGTGTTATCACTCCTTATCTCATGTTACGTTTAAACTATTTCTTTGACACCTTCCTTTTCCTCGCGCAACTTCCTAAGCCGCTCCATCTCCATGGCTTCGCCCCAGATCTGTCCGCAGCGGTCCAATATTGCCTGTACCTCCTCGGGAGTTTTATCACGGCAATAATCGTCGCAGATGCAACCGAGGTACCTTCCGTTTTCGTCGTAGATTTTCTTCACAACATTGCCCATCTTAGGCGGTTCAATTTTTCGCCTTGCCATAATAATCACCTCCATAAATTGTATGCCCCTCCGGTTTGTACACTTTACTAATGCGGCGGCATACCTGTGTAATCTGTATCAGCCGTCACGTTCCAACTGACCACGGTTCCCATATGCTTGATTTCCACCGCCTTGTGTGCTATAATGATAGCGGAAAGGGGGTGGAATTATGGAATGCGGTAAAACTATTGAAGAGCTTGTTCCGCTTATTGCCGCGGTGAAATTGTCAACACTTGACGGCATAAAAGAGATGTCCAACAAGGAAATGATCATCAAATACTCCGAAATAATGTGGGACATGGTTACTGCCTACACTGACATCAAAGAGCACGGCGGCTTCAAATGGGAACACGACTAATCAAAACATAGCGTTTTTGTATAGCTCTGCTTTTCTGCGCTCGTAAACAAAGCGCAGCTCTTGTTCTACCAACCTAACATATTCATCCAACGTAAAGCCTTGTTTGCGGCATTCTTCCACAATGCTGTCTTTCAAGGCTTTTACCTTGTCATTTTGGTTTTCCACTTTGTTTTCACCTCCTCTCGTTCTCAAACAGCAACAGTATCCATATGCTTGATTTTCACCGCCTTGTGTGCTATAATGATAGCGGAAAGGGGGCGAATGTATGGGCATAACGAATCAAATAATTTCCAATGATTACATTGAAAGTCTTGCGGATGAGCTTGCGATGCTGTACTTAAAAAAGTGCAATGATACTTATTCCGACCCCAAAGACTTGGCACGCCGTTATGTGTAAATACAAGAGATTATTGCCGGAGAACTAAAAGCCATTAGTCGGGGGCAATAATCAATGTTTCCAAGCACTCCTTGCATTTATCAAGGAGTTCCTTAGCCGAAATGATACTCATTCCCGTCAAAGTCTGAAGTATCGTTTCGGCTTTTTTCTTGTCCTCATCGGACTTAAACATACGATCCCATACGCTTTCTGAAATGTCCAAATGGAGTTTGCCTTTGTTTATCAAGCCATTACCCCCTCTCGTTCTCATAGAGAACTGATTCATCAATTCAAATTTCATACAACCCCAAGCAACGCAGATCCTTCACGCCCTTGTACAGTTAAGGATATCAGAAACGTTATTGACAACGTTACTAAATTACTGAACGCATTTGTCGACGAGCTTGAAAACCTCGACAAGTAATCCCCAGCCCGATGCTGTCAATCTCCGTTGGCGGCATCATTCTTTTCCAGAACGGTTATAACTCCAAGGTCTTGCAGTTCGGAATAACACCTGTAAATGGTATTCTTAGCTTCCTCAAGCGCGTCCAGAATTTCCGTCAGCTTCTTGCTGTCAACCTCAACACGAGCAAAGTATTTTCCCATTTTCTTTTCTCACCCCCTCTCTTGTTCTCATCTGGCTTTGATACCCATATGCTTGAAATTTCTCCCGTTTAGTGTTATAATTTACCTATCGGCTCCGCCAAGCCGAAATAATACTAAAGGAGACACCACAAATGAGATGCATTCGTTTTGATGTTACATCCATGCCGCCACAAGAAATTGAATCGTTTTATGATCACATCACAGGATTTGCCGATGTAACAGATATAAAACGCGACCCCGAAACGTACAAAATGGTTTACATAAGAGCTTTTTTCAGTGAGAAAACCAATATTGAACAACTTATATCGGGATTTAACAGCGTGAAGTATACCGATATAACAGGCACTAACCTTTTGAATCCATAGGTGTAACAAGTTCAAAAAAATACCGATCACCATCACAAGTCACCTTGTATGTTTCAGGAATATTGGGGCAGTCGGTACACAATCGCATCACAGCATGCGGATAGGCGGGGTCATAGTCAATTATGGCTCTGCCTTTTCCTTTTGCAAGTCCAAAAGCAATTGCCACTCCTATTCTTTCGATTTTTTCACTGTCAAATGCGGTAAGTTCTTCGTTATCGCTTTTAACAATGCCGAAATGATTAAGTAGCTCGTCGTAATTCGGCAAATTCATTTTATCTCACCCCTTCTCCATCGGAGAAACACCAATACGCAAAGCAACGATAGTCGCTATATCGTCAATATCATACGCGCCATTGGTGACAACATAGTTTTTGCCGTCCCGGATTTTTTCTTCAAGGACGGCAATTCTTTCCGTCAACTTGTCTATTCTTTTATTCAATTCCTCATATTTATCCACCCTTTTACCCCCTCTCTTGTTCTCAGCTTGCCACAGTGCAAATGCAGTTGATTAACCCGCCATTTCTGATGGAATACCCAATACCCCGCAAATTTTCTCGGCAACGAGCTTGCTGTACCGCTTGCCGCCCATAAATCCGTTAATAGTACTTTTTGCCAGACCGGTTGCCTTGTGCAGGTCATCGTTGGTCAAATTGCGAAGCCGCTTCTGTTTATCAATTTCCGCTAAAAGCTCTATATAGTTCATTCTCTCACCTCCTGCAAAATATAAAGCTGTGTTGACAAATTTCCCCAAACATGATATAATAAAGTTGTCAAGTTTAGTATATCTGTTGCGGCGGCTTTTTGTCTTGCCAATCTTACTTGACAAGTTTATTATATTCCTAAAAACAGGAATTGTCAAGCGCTTTTCCCCTATTTATAGGAATTTGTTTGAATGCCCAAAAACGTTACCGAGGTTTTGTTAAAAATAACGAAAGCCGCCCCGAAGGGCGGCGGAAAGGCTTTGTTATGTGGATTCACGAAACTTCTGTAGGAACTCTTAGCATCACGTATGATCCAAAAGTGAAAAAGTATGCTTTATGTCTTAATGATGACTGCAGCGGCTACTATTCATCACCGGAAGCCGCCGCAGACGATGTCTATACCCAGCATAGTGGCTTTGAAGAAATTGATAATCTACCTTTTGATGAAATCGATGAATTTTCTGATAACTTGGGCTGTTGGGAAAAACGGAAAGATTGATCAACAGTACGGATTATCTTCGCCAAAACTGTAAATCCTTTTCCATGCCATTGCCGTTAAGTCCAGCATTCTTATAAAACGCATCAAATCATCAGCGTTTATATCATCATTAACAAGGACTGCCATTATTATATCAGTTATGTTAGTAACTGTTCCAGTGAGTTTCCGCTCAGTTTCCTGAAAGAGAATTGCACCGCATTTTCCTGTGATAAAGTCAAATCTCTGTGCTGTAGCAAGTCCGGTTTCTAACGCTCTTGTAAGTGTCAGCAGCGTTTCGGGGTTGGTTTGCGGGTCTTTCAGTTTTTTGTCAACAACTTTCGATGTTTCAACTAAGATTTCATTAATTGTTTTGCGCAGCTTATCGTTCATTTGCTCTTTGTCCATTTTCATTTTCCTTTCAGTCGTTTATAGCTGTCAAAATCCACGGAGTATTCCGTGTTAATTATATTATACTCCTAATTTTAGGAATTGTCAAGGAGGTTTTATCTATGGCATACGAAAACTTGATTCATAACATTGAACAGCTTTCGGCTGAAAAAGGCATTAACAAAACAACTGCTCTAATCGAAAGTGGTGTTGGTAAGAATTTTATTTATAATATAAATAAAGGCTCTGCCCCATCAATCGAAAAGCTCCAACAGCTTGCTGCATACTTTCAAATCAGCACAGATTATCTGCTTGGCATCTCCAACAATTCTCAAACACATAACGACACTGATCCGCAAACAGCAGAAGCAGTAAAGCTGTTTGCAAATCTGCCCAGTGACAAAAAAAAACTGGCGCTCAAAGTCATTAAGGTGTTATTAGATGATGAATAAAAATATCCCGCAGCCTTTCGGCAACGGGATAATGAAAACTAATCTTTGTCATTAAGTTGGCGTAAAAGCTCTAACATAGTGACTTTAGCTTCCAGTGACAACTGCTTGAACATTTCGGCAAACTGCAAAACATCTGTCGAAAGTTCATCAGTCTGCTTTTCAATGGATTGAGCATTATCTACCACGATTATGTATTCCTTTCGCATAAGTCACCGGTGCTAAATGTATTATAGCACATTTCCCTGCTTTATGTGGGGATTTGATAAAAAATAGCGTTTCTGGAGGCATTATAATGGAAAATGACATCGAGCGTTCTTCTTTTCAAGTTATTTCAGTTCCACTTTCAAGACCCTTTTATGCCAAAAACGCACGGGCAAATCAAATAATCTTTGTGCTTTCTGGTTTTATTTTTACACCTTTAGGGATACTTATGTTGACCACACCTAAGCTATTGGTTATGGGTATAGTTACTATTGTTTTGGGGATAGGAGGATTTTTTTCAGCAGTAATGATTGAACTTCATTTGCTTTTTCAAACAGGAGATTGTCCATACTGCAGAAAAAAAATCACAATGAAGTATAGAGAGATGCAATTTAAATGCCCTCTATGTGACAAACAGATTAATAAAACAAAAACAACGATTGAAAACGCAGAGCCCTTGATACAATTTGACACCACTAACTCTTCCAGAAGTTCAAATATTTCTACAGAACCAAGTATTAGCTTTGATGAAATGAAGCGCAAATTTTTTGTACATTGGAGCATACAAATTCAAAGTACTCCCGATCAACGAAAACGTTTTAACCGGGCTAAACATGACACTATTTATAATCTTCTCAATATAAACCCTGATAATGGCACTGCGCAATGTTACAGTTCAAAATATGACGTGACCGGAGTAAAATATGATGTTACATATCACTCTTGTACCTGTCCCGATTACCAAAAACGCTTTTTCCCCTGTAAGCATATATACGCTCTTGTAATAAACCTTGGCATAATGAAAGATGACGCCGATTTAAGCGGCATTCCTTCAAACGTTAGGGAGAAGATTGAGTTACTGCCACCTGAGAGTTTAAGGAGTTTTAAAAGCATTCTTACACAAAACAAAAACTATACACCCTTTTTAATGAAAACAACACCGCGAAACAAACCGCTTTTGGCATTGGGTCTAATTGAGGATACTGAAAACATACCAACTCTCATTAATCTGCTTTTTACCAGGAATGACCTTGTTGCAAAAATTTATGAGAGCAATTTAGATTATAAACCAAACTCCAAAACGACAAAGGAGGAGATTATCAGACAAATTACAGAATCTAATAAAGACTTTGTTAAGAAAATCATTAAAAATAATGTTCTTGTTACCTTGAGCAGGGAGGTTGTTATGAATTACAAATGCATATATAGCTACTATTTTGAGTCAGAGGAAAATAATTGTTATTGAAAATTTTTGCACTTGATTGCAAAACCACAGATGAAACCCAATCCAAAAGAAAGGAGTGCCGCAATGCCAACCAACGAATACTGTATCTACCTCCGCAAATCCCGCGCCGACTTTGAAGCTGAATCCCACGGCGAGGGCGAAACGCTGTCCCGACACCGCACCGCCCTGATTGCGCTTGCCAATAAGCAGAACCTGTCGGTAACCAAGATTTACGAGGAAGTCGTATCCGGTGATACCGTCGCCGCCCGCCCCGTCATGCAGCAGCTCCTTGAGGACGTAAGCGCGGGGCTGTGGAAAGGTGTCCTCGTGATGGAGGTTGAACGTCTCGCCCGTGGCGATACTATGGATCAGGGACTTGTCGCCCAGACGTTCAAGTATTCCAACACGCTGATTGTTACTCCTCTGAAGACATACAATCCAAACGATGAGTTTGACGAGGAGTACTTTGAGTTCGGGTTGTTCATGAGCCGCCGCGAGTACAAAACCATAAACCGCCGCTTACAGCGCGGCAGAGAAGCCTCCGCCCGCGAGGGAAAGTTTATTGCAAGTATCGCGCCGTATGGATATAAGCGAAAGAAACTCGACAATGATAAAGGGTACACGCTTGAGCTTGTGCCGGAACAAGCCGACGTTGTCCGCATGATATTCGATTTTTACACCAACGGCACAGAGATCAACGGTCAGATTCGCCGATTGGGAATACAGGCGCTTGCCAGCCATCTGAATAATCTAGGAATCAAATCATACCGCAACGATTATTGGCAGAAAGAAACGATCCGTGATATGATACGCAACCCCACCTATGCGGGTTATATACGCTGGGGATACCGAAAAGTCCAAAAAAAGGTCGTTAACGGTAAGCCAACCACAATGCGCCCGATAAACTACAATGAGGAATGTATTCTCGCTGAAGGGCTGCATGAAGCTATTGTTTCCAAGGAATTGTTTGATAAAGCAAACGCGATGCTCGACTCGGAAAATATAAACCCTCCTGTTCGCCTGAACAAGCAAATCAAGAATCCGCTGTGTGGCATAGTACATTGTGCCAAATGCGGCCGCAAAATGACTATGCGGGCAGGAAGAGAAAATCATCCTACGTATCTTGTCTGCCATGCCCGGAGCTGTGATATGGTAAGTACGCCGCTCCATCTTGTAGAGGAACGGCTGCTGAGTATCTTAAGGCAATGGCTGGATTATTATAAAATCAGATCCGCAGAAAGCAGCGTATCCGCCGTTGACACCAAGCCTATTGAAAATGCCATCAAGCAGACCGAGGCGGATATAGAGCGCCTGAAAAAACAGCGCCTGAAAGCCCATGCTTTGGTCGAGCAGGAGGTTTACACGGTCGAGATGTTCTTGGAACGCTCCAAAGATATCAACGACGAGATCGACGCGGCAACCGCTAAGTTGGAAAATCTGCATAGTGAATTGTCAAGGTTATCCGAGCGCGAAACGATGCGCAGCGAGTTTATTCCCAAAATTGAACATCTGCTGGAGGTATATGATAGCCTGCCCAATGCCGAGGCTAAAAATAAAATGCTCAAGGAAGTACTTCAAAAGATCGTCTACAATAAAGAAAAGGCTGGAGTTGCCAACACAGGCAGCGTTGAGAGCTTCGAGCTGACGGCATACCCGTTGCTCCCCGAAACGCTTGATTAGTTTTGCTTTGGGTGTTATCATGTAAGTAAGTATGAAATATTCGCAGGCTACCCATGGTATCACCGCAAAGAGGTATTGTATTACGACGGCTTCCCGTGGGCGACCTCCGTACCCGAACGCGGCGGGCTTATGGCAAAGCCGCTGTCCGACCCTGAGGAGTTTGTCCGCGCCGCATATAACGAATGCCTGTCTCACACCGATTATCTTGACAGCGACAGTGCTGAGGACAGACGAATGAGAGAAATGTTCCTGCTCAACCTCGAATATTTCATGGCTACCCTGCTTGACAGAAAGGATCGGATGAGCATGGCTCACGGTCTGGAGGTACGCGTTCCTTTCTGCGATTACAGAATAGTGGAATACGCCTATAATATCCCATGGAGCATGAAGGCATATAACGGCAGGGAAAAAGGTCTGGTGAGATACGCAATGAGCGGCATACTTCCCGACGATGTTCTTTGGCGCAAAAAAAGCCCCTATCCCAAAACGCACAATCCAAACTATATGGCGCTGCTTACTGAAAAGCTCACAGCGCTTCTTGATTCGGGAAGCTGCCGCCTGACGGAGCTTGTAAACGAAAACAAGCTTCGGGAGATGCTGGAAAGCGGCGGTAAGAGCTTCACCAAAAACTGGTACGGACAGCTGATGAGCGTACCGCAAATCTACGCCTATTTCCTGCAAATAGAAAGATGGCTGAACGAATATGATATTATAATACAGCAATAGCGCGGCGCGGGCAGAATTGCCCGCGCTCAATTTTATACATAATTCCAAAATAAATATTCTGATTTTAATGTGACCGTATAAAAATATACTTTCAGCCAAACTATCTGAGTTCCTCTATCAACCTCCGCTGAGCTTCCAGATGTTCGGGAGAAGGAATCTTATCTCCATACCTTACCTCGTTGTAAACGCTCACTATATCCGCAATTTCCTCACGGCGAAAAGCGCTTATCCCCTTCTGTGAGTGAACAGATGTGGTATCAGCCGGCAGCGGTGGAAAAGCCGAGCGTGACAGCCTCAGCATAAACAGACCATATCCGAAACGGAATTTTTTACGCGGATCAGACTCCTTTTTGAACTGCCGCAGCAGCCGCTGTTCGGTGCGTCGCTGCGAACGCGCGAAATCAAATTTTGACATCGTGTCGGTTATCTCGTCCGCAAAGGGCTGCGGAGCTTCAAGCCTGCTTTCGCGGAAAAGCGGAGCGAAAAGCTCTTTTAAAAAACCAAGTATCTGCCTGCGGAAACGAATTATCATTATCAGCGCCAATACCATGAAAAGCAGCCACAATATTGTAAAAAACGAATTGTCGGCAGATTCGGTAAACTCTCCGACAGCACCGTTATTTTCAATATCGGGGCTGTATTCCATCTCGGAACCGTAGTCGCGTATAAGCGCAAGTATTACCCCTAACAATGCGGCGATGCCCTTTACGATGAGTGCCGCCAGCGGTTTCGCTGTCAGAAACAGTGCGACTATCGCAGCGCTAATACCCCCTATAAGCATAGCGTTATAGCCGCGTAAACCGTTTGGAAGCACAGATTTTCCGGCGGAGCGCTGCCGCGTTCGCTGATCTATGTTTGTCTGATTTGCCAGCAGCGAGGCAAGCACCGTAATCAGCCCGAAAACCACGCACATCTGCTTTACAGCCGCGGAATATATCTCGGGTATATTGCTGAAATTCAAAATAATACACGAAACGACAGCCGATACGAAAAACAGCCCAAGCCACCCCATGGAAAACAGGTCACCGTATTCCCGTCCGTAGGCGCGATAGCCGCTGTAATAAGCTATCAGCGCCGCCGGAAGCACATAGAGATAAAGCATTGACGACAGCTCAAGCGAATGTGTGAGTATAATAAAAACGGCTGCGGGCAGCAGCACCGCCGCCCTTGAAGAGAATACAGCAAAGGGTCTTACGGCTTTGGAAAAATGCGCGACCGCGATTATTTTTCCCGCAAGAAAACCCACCGCGTAAAATAAAATCATCACGGCAAAAAAAACCGGGTAGTGCCACCATATATATTTGCCCACGCCCGCAGCCTCGGTCAGCACGGCAAATGGGAAAAGCGCCAGCATACGGCATAAGACCGCCGTACCCTTTAGAAATCTTGGATTCATTCCCCGCCTCCTCCCGAGTAGTAGCGACGCGGTACGTTTATCACCCCGTCATATTCTGTTTCGGATATCTCAGTGGATATAACAAGGCAGTTTTTGCCCGATTCGCGCAGGCGTCGCAGCGTTTCCGCAGTCTTTTCGCTTAAAAAGCCGGTAATAAAAACTATGTCAGTATATTCGCAAAAGCTCAGCTTATCAAAATAATCGTCGATATGGCATCCGCACTCGTTCTTAAGTTCCGCAAGCTCCCGCAGAGCCTTTATTGTATGTTCGTAACCCTCCGCTGACGGCAGAAATATTTCCTTTGCCGAGTTTACCGCCAGCGCGGATTCGGCATGTATCTTGCAGCAGTAGTCCAGCATAAATGCCGCCGCCTTTATCTGTCCCTCAAGCACAGAAAGCGTCATAGGCTGAACGTCGGACATAAACCCGCGCTGTATATTCATTATTATCAGGAACTGCCGCTCAGTGGAAAACTCATTGCTGTATGCCATAAGGCTGCCGGTGCGCGCGGTCTGCGACCAATGAATACGGTTCATCGGTTCTCTGCCGCTGTATTCCTTCGCGCCGCTTATCATAAACGGGTCGGGCAGCACAAAGCGGCGAACCTGCATATCCCCTATGAATGCGTCGGAGGACAGCTCGGGAAGCTCCGCGTCGGATGGTCGAGGCAGCACCCTTACGCTCTCGCGTATCCTGAACACCGCAGCGGGTTTTACCAGCCCGAAAATATCGCTTACCGCCACCGAGGTATCCTCAACGGTGAACAGCCCGCGCTTTTCGCAGCGCACCCGCCACACGCGGCGGCACTTCTGATGTCCTTTAAGCACAAATATTCCCGATATAAGCCCACGCTGGTTATCATCGGAATCAGGCATATGGGTCTGCCCGCGGAACGTAAGCCAGCGCGAACAGTTGATTTCCGTCCGTATCCATGGCAGCGGCAGCAGCTTGTCGTTCTCTATTTCTTCTACAATTTCTATCTCGTCACCCTCAAACGCTTCGGGAGTGCTGACAGTCAGCGTGTATAACAGATTTTTAAGCCCCAGCCGCGAATACAGAAAATACTGCGCCGTAAGCACCGCCGCCACTATCAGCGCCATAACAACAAGCTCCATTGACCGCTCCTTTTCACGCTGTTTTCCCGTCAGACCTTTCCGCACAGCCCTAATGACAAGCATTGAACAGCTATGCGGGCAGGTCTCAGTTCTCCTCGGTGGGAACGGGAACGCTGTCCAGTATCTGGCGCATTACCTCGTCCGCGGCGCTGCCCGTCCCGCCCTGAACAGAATATCCGCGGCAAATAAGCCGGTGTTTGATAACATAAGGCGCGGCAATCACCACGTCCTGCGGCATCATATAGTCGCGTCCGTCCGTCATGGCAAGCGCGCACGACATTCTTTTAAGGGCCGCCGCGCCGCGGGTGGAAAGCCCCAGCCTTACACCCGCGTGTTTGCGGGTGGCGGCGGCAAGATCCGCGATATAGGAGCAGGCGGCTTCCCCCGCCTTGCAGCTTTCGACCTCGCGCTGTGCCGCGATAATATCCTCTTTGCCGCATATCGGTGATATATCCGTGCCAAACATATTTTCTCCCGCGATAACGCGTATCTCCTCCTCGCGGTCGGGATAGCCCAGCGCAAGCCGTATCATAAATCTGTCAAGCTGCGCCTCTGGCAAAGGATATGTTCCCTGTATCTCAGCGGGATTTTGCGTGGCTATTACAAAGAACGGATCGTTCATCGCTATGCTTTCGCCGTCAATAGTGGTCTGGCGCTCCTCCATACATTCCAGCAGCGCGGACTGGGTTCTCGGGGTCGCGCGGTTTATCTCGTCCGCAAGCAGTATATTGGTGAACACTGGACCTTTCCGCAGAACAAATTCCTGCTCCTTCATATTATAAAAATTTATTCCCGTTATATCCGACGGCAGCAGGTCAGGAGTAAATTGGATACGCTTAAAGCCGCAGTCCACCGACCGTGCGAGGGTACGCGCGAGCAGGGTCTTTCCCGTCCCGGGCACATCTTCAAGAAGCACATGACCGCCCGCGAACAGCGCCGCGCACACCAGCCGCAGCTCGTTTCGCTTCCCCTTTACGGCAAGCGAAATATTATCTATCAGCTTCTGCGATAATTCTCTGACCATATCTTATCTCCTTATTTAAAAGAATTTTCCGCACCACTTCGTTTTCGGCTTTGCCGAAAACTCCGTTAGCCTCGGCGGTAAAGCTCCGCTTCACTTCGTTCCTCTGCGCTTTTCCGCCGGCTTGCGAAAAATTCATGCGCGGGCGATTTGCGGATTTGTGCTTTTAGTGCCTTTGCTTCTTGATTTTATAAGATGCAAATATTTTTCTGTCAATCAGCAAAGTTAGACCGTAACTGCCGACTATTTGCTGTCAGCCGCGTCCTCGGGCAGATTTTTCAGTGTTATTACCGCTATGATAACTATTACCACAGCGCAAACCGTCCAGATAATAGGCTCGGATATCATTATTCCGAAATATCCGCCCACATCTTTTATATTACCGCTTGGAACACCGTTTTTGCCGCCGAGAAGCGGCACTATCCATATCACGGTAGCCACCTTCCACAGCATCTCCAAAATACTCGCTATAATCGGCACAAGACTTCTTCCAAGCCCCTGCAGCGCACTGCGCAGTCCCAACAGAAATCCCAGACAGTAATAAAACAGCACCGCTACTTTAAGATAAAGAACCGCCGTGTCTACGATAGCCTCGTTTCCTTTGGGAACAATAAGCCCCACCAGAAATCTGCCGCCGAAAAATACCATGGCAACCGCTATGGTAGCCCAACCAATGTTTATCAGCATTCCGTCGCGCACGCCTTTTTTAACCCGCGAATACTTACACGCCCCCGCGTTCTGCGAGCAGTAGGTCACAAGCGTCGCACCGACTGCGGAAAAAGGCATTATCGTAACGCTGAATATCTTTCGCGCGGCAACGTGCGCGGCAATGATATCTTCTCCGAACCCGTTGATACCGTTTTGCAGTATTATCGACCCTATATCCACAATAGAATACATCAGCGCCATTCCGAAGCCCGAGCTTAGCAGCTTAAGACTGCTCTGAAGCGTAAATTTGAAATCCGAAAGCTTCACAATAAGAAACGGGCGGCGCTTTATAAGATAAATAAAGCAAACCACCGCCGAGATAAGCTGCGCCGCAACAGTCGCGAAAGCCGCTCCCGCCACTCCCGCGTGAAAAACGCACACCAGCAGCCAGTCCAGCCCGATGTTAAGCGCGGTTGAAATAATTAGTATCACCAGCGGGATAACGCTGTCACCCACAGCGCGCAGTATGCCCGCTTCAAGATTGTAAAGCAGAGTTACCACCAGTCCCGCGGCAACTATACAAAGATAAAGCTTAGCCTCTCCGAAAATGCTTTCGGGAGTATCCAGTGCCTTTAAGAGCTGAGTGCTGAAGCACATCACAACCGCGATTATTATCGCAGTTATAATACCTGAAAAGGTTATGGTACGCGCGATAGTGCGCCGCATTTCCTTTTCGTCGCCCGCGCCGAAGTTATTGGCAATGATTATTGCGAAGCCAGTCACAGCACCGCCCGTTATATTGAACATAAGCTGCACCACCGCCTGTGTAGAGCCTACCGCGGCAAGAGAATCCGTTCCCAGCTGCTGCCCTATTATGATGGTGTCCGTAAGGCTGTACGCCTGCTGAAATATATTTCCCAGCAGCAGCGGAAGCGCAAAGGTAATAATAAGCTTTATGGGACTCCCCTTTGTCAGATCCTTCATCATTTCCCCTCTTTGACTTTTAATATGTTGGTATTATAACACAAATTGACGTGTGTGTCAATAAGTAACAATGAAACGCGCACAAAAGCAAATGGCGGATTTTCGTCCGCCATAAGCTGTGCAGAAAGTTTTTATCTGAGCTTATTTGCTTAAACTGGGTTGAGCGAACTAATCCGTTGTCCCCGCTAAATCCGCGATTTCGGCGGCTTCGGCAGAGCCGTCCCAAAGCCTTATATCTCCGCCTACCACCTCAATGCCGTCAATGCTGAATTTTCCGCTTACCACCGTGATTTTGGCGGTGTGCTTTCCCTTTTCAAGGTTATGTTTGCAGTAGGCTATCTTGCGCGCACCTACGACCCCGACTTTATACGCGTCCTCGATTTTTTCGCCGTCGATCTCCACAGCTATCGCGATATCGCCGTTTATTGCGGTGTTCCTGCCCGTTACCGCGAATCCCGTGCCGTCAAATTCAATGGTCACATCCGCGTTTTCCGAACCCGTTGAAATAGTGCGCCTATATTCGGAGTAGCCGCTCATGGTGTTGTGCGACCAGTCTCCCGAATAGCTTACGCACGGGTCGGTGTTGTCGAAGCGGGTCACATAAGTATCGGTGCGTGATCCGTCAAGCGGCGCGGCGATAAAATTATCAAAGCAGTTTTGGTTATAGCTGCTGTACAGAGCCGCTCTGCCCGCCCCCTGCCACGCCCATTCGGTGATATACTCTACAACAAGCTCACCGTTCACATAGCCGCGGAAAATATCCTCGTCAGCTTCCAGTTTAATTTTATTCCAATCGGAACTTATATCGACCTTTCCCTCCGCCGCGACATTGTTTCCGTCGAATTTCAGCGCCCAGCCGCCGTTTTCGTACAGCGCCAGCCACCAGCCGCTTTCGCCGCTGCTGCCGAGATTATAGCGCAGCCCGACTCCCGCGTAATTGCTTTCGGGAGTATCGCTTTCGGCAAATTTTATATCCGCCTCCACGGAATAGTTGAACCAGCGGTCGTCGCCGAAATTGGTAACGGGATTCGGCGTGCCGCCCCACTCGGTGGATTTCGTTTCGGGGGTAATCATCTGCATGAGCACGTTGTTCCCATCGATATTCTGCACCTCGAACGCGCCGCCTTCGTCGGTGGTGTACCGCGGAGCGTTTCCTCGCGAGGAGAGATAGTCCTCGGGATAATCCGCGTATTCGTAATCGTCGGTATAGGGCAGCGGAAGCACTTTGCTCGAAGTTTCGGGAAAGCTCTTTTCCTCAGCCTCCAGCGTCGAAAGCGTTACCAAAGAATAGGGCTTTACGGTCACGCTGAAGGTGCACTCGCCGTTGTTTTCTGCGGGGGTTACGGTGTCAATACGGCGAAAATAATTTTCGTTCCATTCGCCGCCGCTCGGTCCGCGTGTTTCCCACACGTTCACCGAGGAGGAAGCCTTTGCCAGATTTATCACGGTGAAATTATAAATTATGGGGTCGGGAGTGGTGTTGGTGATAACGGTGCTGTAATCGCCCGTATCGGGGTCACAGGCGGTCATATAGCTGTAAGCGGCGTCAACTATCGCGTGACCGTCACCGCCCGCCGTGCCGTCCGCGAAGCAGGCGTCCTTGATATACGTCCAGCCCTTTTTGAAAAACCGACCGAAGTGCAATGCCATATAATAGCCGCTGTCAACCAGATAATAGCCGCTCCACGGTTCGTTGGCGAGAATAAGCTGCTTCTGGCAGTAGGTAACGCCGTCGTAATAGGCGGCGACCGCGGGCTGATATTCGTAAAGCGTCATATATCCGCCCGAAGCCATGGTAATAACACGGTTGGCGATATCCAGCAGCCCATTGATATCGGACATTCCCGAACCTGTCCCGTCATAGCGCCATATTCCCTGCGCATAGCCCATCGGCGAACAGCCCTCGCTGAGCCACAGCTCTTTGCCGTATTCCTCCGCGAGCTGCTTCGCCTCGTCGGAAGCCCATGAGGTGTAGTGGCTTCCCACCACGTCCACCGCCCGCATAAGCCCCTCATCGTTCAGCATATCATGCGCGATATTCCATGTGCAGACTTCCTCGCCCGCGACTATTTTTATCGCGGAGTAGTCATAGGGGCAGTCCGTTTCGGACTTCAGACTTTTTGAAAGATATTTTATCCATTCCTTGTCCGCGGCGCGCTCGTTTCTTACTGCCGACACATAGTCGAATTTCAGCCCGTAGGTCTTGTAAGCCGCGTCAAGAGTGCTCTTATACCACTTGTAGCGGGCAGCGTATACGTCCTCGGCATTGGTCACCCACAGCGGCTCGCTCCAATACAGCATATCAAGTGTGAGGTCAGGGTTTATTGATTTTGCGTCGGCGGCGAGCTGAAATCCCGCGCCGCGGGTAACGTCCGCTTTTTCGTCCTCGGTGCGCATAACATTCGGCTCAGTGCCCGACGAGGAATTTATATCCGCGCCCATTTCCAGCTTCATATGCGACATACGCAGTCCGTCCGCGCCGAACATATAATTAAGAATCCCCCGGTATGCATCGGGATTTTCCGCCTTATAATCCAGCAGAAGCCGCGACGAGTTATTCGCGCTGATAAAGCCCGCGCCGCGGTATATCCGCGCCTCGTTTGTAAGCGCTTTAGCACCATCAATAGTTACGTTCATTGTTTTTTCCTCCGCAAAAGAATTTACCGTTACCGCAGGCGGCACGGTCAGCGCAGCGATGACTTATCCGAATAATTTAATTGAAAATGCTCCTTTTATGAGGGAGCAGCTGTCCCCTTAGTCTTATGTTATCATTATACACTTTATCAAAGCTTTTTTCAATCTAAATTTTTTTGCAGACTATTAAAATATGAACATTTTTAATGTCGTTAATCCATGTTGGCAAGATGACGTAATGCTCTTAGGGAACGTTGACTCAGGCTATGCTGCCGTTAAGTTATG
>CAJTMU010000010.1 GCA_910577365.1 uncultured Oscillospiraceae bacterium
TATATAATAAAGATAACAGCTCAATGATACCTGCCAAACGAAAGGAATATATTATGATATGTAATAATTGCAGCAGTGAAATAACCGACAGCGCGAAATTCTGTCCCGTCTGTGGTCAGAAGTGTGCTCCCGCTCCGCTTTTTTGCACAAACTGCGGACTGGAGCTTAAACCCGGCTCCAAGTTCTGTCCCGTTTGCGGCATCCCCGTGGGGGAAAGGGAAATTAAGCCTGAATCCTTGGATTATGTCGGGAACGTTGATGACCCCAAGAGTGCTTTTGAAAGCCTTGTGGCAGCTATGCCTTCGGCTCCATCAATTTCAACAGATGCTCCTGTTATTCCCGAAGCACCTGTTTTAAGTGAAATACCCTCAGGAATACCCACTTCTGTAAATGGTTCTCCGACAAGCGGGTTTGGCATGCCCAAGCCTGTGAACGACATTGCGGGAGCAGTTATCGCTCCAACGGAAAGCGCCCCGATATATGCAGGGGCTTCCGTAGCAGAGACAGACCATAGAGTAAATCTTGCCAAGCCTGTCCCACAGCCTGATTACGCCGATTTTGGCGACCTTGGCTTGGCAGGCGCTGCCGCCCTGCCCGTAACTCCTATCAAAAAGCGTAACGGCGGGAAAATAGCAATTATAATCGGCGCGGCAGTTTTTACCATGGCGGCGGTTCTGGCAGTGGTATTCATGCTGAACAAAGGTCCCATAATGAATATGTTTATGGGTGACAGCAGGTATGCTTCCATGATTGAAGGCAGGGGGCTTAAAAACGTATCTCAGTATGCCGACAGTCCCGTAATATCTCAGGGGATAAAGAGTGTAAGCGCATCCTACGCGGTTTCAGCAGCCGCGGTGAACTCCTATGACAACTACTCGTCAGCAAAAACGATGATACGCACGAACAATACAGCATCGCAGTTTGCGGCTATGCTGGAGCAGTATAAGAGCATGATGCTGAAAACTTACGGTGTAAATTCGGCATCAGTAAAGCTGGATACCGATATCACCGTCACGGATACCGCAAAGGCGCTGCTTTTCAGCGACTACGCCACTGAAGAGGAAAAGGCGGAATTTGACAAGGCGCTGGAAGCTCTCAACTCTGTCACTTTTACATATGACATCACTGCCGACAATGACTCGGCAATGTTGGGTGTTGAGATGACCGAGAGCGGTCTTACCGTAAACGCGCAGGCATTTATGCTGTCGGACGGTACGGTTTATATCTGCTTTCCGTTCGGCTCGGACAAGGCGATAAAGTATGTCATGAAGGACGGCGTGGCAGTTTTCGCAGAGGAAGCCCCCGAGCTGAAGCTGGACGAAAATGAGATAGCCCGTCTTATAGAGGAAATAACTGACATATATCTCAGATACTATGAGAACTCCGAGATTGTGATAGAGGGCGACGGCGAACTATTCGCGAGCGACGCAAAGGCTCACGGAACGCTTATAACCGTGACAATGAACAGCGGACTTCTTGAAGATATGTTCGCGGAGATAGGCAGACATATCGCGGACGACACATATTTCAGCGGACAAATTATTGATTATGTCAGAGAATGTGGTATGGAGCTTACCCTTGACGAATACAAAGAGGATATCATCAGTGCTTTTGACACAGACATAAACGACGATTACTCGCTTGTTATAAAGTCGGTGGTAGACAAGAACAACAACATACTCGGAAAAAGCTATTCACTTTCCGGAGCGTACAACTTTGAAATCAATGACACTTCAAGCTACGATTCGTATTCGTCGGTTAATAATGTTTGCTTCAGCTATGTTGAAAGCAGCGATGTTTTTGCAGCGGAGACGGGATATTTCTCCACATACAGTCTTGCCGACAATATTTACACAGACGAATTTAATATTTCCGCGCTTATGAAAAGGACTTCCGAAACAGACGGCACGGTAAGTCTCAAGATACGCAGCAACGAGGACAGCTACGCGGCGAACATTGAATACAGCGGCGCAAAAACCGAAAAATTCCTTGGAAGCGACGTTAACACCGGAACATACACCGTTACGATAACACCCCCTGCGGATTTCACCGAAGATATCAGCAGCGTTGACGCAGCGGTTCTGGCAGCACTCTCCGCAGCAAAATTCACGGTTTCCTCAGGAATTGATGACAACGCATATTTGTGCACTTTCAAGATTGATATTCCTCAGTACGGAAGCATCGCACTTAACATGTCAATGGCCGGTTCCGACGGCAAGGTAAGCGTTCCCTCGGGTGACGTTATTGAAATAAGCGACACTCTGGCGCAATATCTTTCCTCCTATAATTTCATGTACGGCTATGGCAGCTATGACGGTGCAGAGCTTAGCGACGCGGATAAAGCGGCTATGGAAGAGCTTTCAGCGCTGTTTGAGGAGCTTAAGGACAAGGCTGCTTCCTCTGATTCCTACTTTGCGCAGTATATCTCCGAAGCTCTCGGAGAATCCTCTCAAAAATTCTCAACTGTTCCCGTTCCCTACGCAATTGATGATGATGTATCAGCACTCAACGCGCGCATTTATAAAGATATCACGGCAGTAGAGAATATACATGACCGACCTGATTTAAGCGAGTTGCTTAAATCAAAATGCTCTGATCTCTCCTCAAACCTGTATGGTCTGTTTTACGAAGTTTATTTTGGTATGTCGCAGGACAGCTACGACAGCATCTCCGCACAGCTCAATAAGCATGAGGAAGCTCTTGCAGCGCTTGAAAAGGAAGCAGAGGAGCTAACGATTCCCGCAGTACCCGACATTGGATTCTCAGATTATGATTTTAGCGAGATGAGCTATGAGGTTCTTCTTCTAGCTTCTGCTGACATAACCTCCAGATATGGCATGGCTGCATATACAATGACTAACAGCGGTTTGGAAACCGACCCTGATATGGCTAAGCTGAATGCAGAAGCCGAAGAAGCGTGCATAGCCGCCGCGAACAGTCTTCAACGATTAGGAGAATCCATATCCAACGGAAATCTTTCAGTTCCCCTCTTAAGGGACGCGAGGAAAAAAATGAAAGCATATGAAGAAGCCGTAAACGCGTTTGTAAAAGCAATGTTAATATCACAGTAAATTAGCATGGTCAAAAAATCCCGTACCCAAGTAATGGATACGGGATTTTTAATTGTATAAAAAGTGTTGACCCAAGCTGATTTACTTTAATCTAAAATTCTTTCGACCCGCTTAAGTCAGCATTGCGCTTCTCCCCATATTGCTGACTTAGGTTCTCTCAAAAAATTCCTGCGTCATCATTGCGTTACAATAACTTTTTCTGCAAGCTAATCCAGCACCCAAGTAATGGGTGCTGGGTTTTTTCGTTACAATTCAGATATAAGAGCAATCAATGTGTCACTGTTCAAGTCCTACTCTTTGTCTCAATTTTCATTTGTGCTTATTGCGCTTATTTCCAAAATTCGGGGTATATGGTCATTCCGTCCGCTGCATTAAATGAATCCAAGGTGTACTCGGATGGAATACGTCCTCGCTTTTTCTATATTTTATGTTCCTTCTATCCCCCGTTTGCTAACGCCTGACTTTTGAATCCTTTGCTAAAATATCAAAAATGAATTGTAGTTTATCACAATCAGCTGACTGTTAAATTTAATCGCTCTTCTAACATATTTCCTGAATGTTTGAGAAAATAGAATTAGGCGGTTGCTTCTTGCAATACATAATTTTATCGACTCCCTCATTTTGTATTGCATACCATCCAGGCTCAAGCAACAGTTCAAAAACCTTTTCCATTTCCAATTCCGGATAGGCAAGGCATTGAATCAGTTCGCTTGCTGTAACCGCTAACAATTTTCCGGTAGGAAGATGCAGCCACTTACATGGGTCCGTAAGTTCGGCGCTTTTTGTAAACTCACATTCCTTGACAACATTCTCCAAAAGCCAAACGACCATTTTTCCCTGTCCACAAAATTCCCGAATTTGTTCGGTTTCCCGCTGCCTTACGGTATTCCAGTCCTCATCGGGAAAGTCAAAAATCAATTCGGAGGTTCCAGAGAAATCAAGTAAAATGTCCATTGCATATAACAGATCATCATTATTCAATTCTATCAGATAGCCTTCATCTATGAAAACCAATCCATCCATTATGTCACAGTTCAATGTATATTTCATGTACCATTTCCTCTTCGGCAAAAAGTTAATCATAAATCCCTGTTTTGTGCTGATTTTACCACAAAGATCTTCAAGTGTCAACGCGTAGCCAGTGAAATTGACAGTGCCATACTCCAACAACACAAAAGCTAAAAGTAAATTTTTATACTGTTTAAATTCTTGCTCAGATCTGTTTCAAACCAACACAAAAGGGAATTGGGTCTATTCTTTTATTTCAAAGCTGTTTATTTCCAGATCGGTCTTTGGCTGACGGAAAGTCTCCAGAACATTTGTGCCGTAAACATACCACTCCATATTGTATATCTCATTCACAGTCATGCTGTCATACTGCGTATATTTAATTTTTTCGTTAGTATCTTTAAGCTCACCGCTGAAAATATATGCCTGCCCGCCGGAAACCTTTGCTGCAAGGGTGGTTATAAGCTCCTGAGTGCCTTCCTTAGAAGCGGACAGCGCCTCGGAAACATTAATTATCCCATTACCCATATTTCCCACATATTCTTCCGCCAGCCATGTGTCAAGCGTTATCTGCTTGAATTGCGAAAGAAAGAAGCTGTCGTATGAACTGTAATAATACATAAGCATATTTTCATAATTCGCCGCGTCTGCACCATAGTTCATGTTGCCCACAAATTTTATTCCCTTGCTTTCGCAGTATTCGGCAGTTTCGGGAGATTCGGTATAACTTATGATTACGTCGCAGCCCTCGCTTACAAGGGCATCTACGGCTTTACGTATCTCATCGTCGGCAGACGCAGTCGCAGCCACTACCGAACCTTCCTCATAAACAAGCTGTGTTCCGAGCGTCACCGCGTTGATAAAGGGAATGTAGTAATACTGTCCCATATCCGCGACAACACCCACCTTCTCATTTTCAGAATTGAATGCCGCTGCCAGTCCCGCAACATATCCCGCTTGATAGGGTGTTTCGGTATACGCATATACATTGGCGGTGCTGACGTGAGAGCCCATCGATACAAAATTAATGTTCATGTATTTCCCCGCGATAGACGGTATCGCGTGGGCGTAGACCGGACTTGCCGCAACAATATAAGTGCAGCCGTCCTCCGCAAGAGTCTTGACAGCCTCTTCAAAATCGGTGATCGTAACATTGTCAATATACTCGGTAAACAGATCCGAATGACTCACCGCCTTAAGCCTGTGGAAATTGATCTCCTCCGTAGTTCCGCCGCTGTCCGCACTGCCGTTAAAGATATATCCCACCTTGGTGGTTTCCTTAACAGGCTCAGACGTAACGGCTTCAGCTGTTGCCTCTCCCGTTGCCACGCTGGTTTCGGCGCTGTCATTGCAGCCTGCCGCACCGAGTGCCGTACAAACCGCCAGCAGAGCCGCTATCCTTTTAAAACCTTTTGTCATATTAAAATAGCCTCCTTTAAAGAGATTCAGCCTGTGTATAAAAGTTGACCCAGATCAAATCATTAAAAAGCTCAAATTTTCCGCTGGTCATACTTCTTTCTGCTTACTTGAGAAGTTTTGCACGGCTCGTAATTAAATGCCACAAATGCCCAATGCTGCGCAAAATCTGACATATCATGCGGAAACCGTGCAGCGTATTCATCACAAACGCGCACTTTTTGAAATTACATGCTCCGACATTGCTTATCAAAAGGCTTTTTCACAGGCTGAAGTGATTGTTTTTATTTTATGCGCAAATAAAAAATATCCGATTCTATTATATCATACTTTTCTGAAAATTGCAATAATAACATGAAATTTTTATGACTGAGACACCATGCTTATTTCCCCAGCCCCGCTGAATATCACATCTGGCTTTTCGGAAAACGGAACTTCGGATTCGCAGCGCTCCACCTGCGCCGCTTCAGCATTTCCATAATATCTGAACGCCAGCCACTCACGCATTTTTGTCAGTGTTTCGGGCGTTGCCGCCGTTATGCTGTCACCACTGTGAAATATCTTGACCGTGCCACCGCGCATCACCAGCTGCCGCGCCAGTGCAAAAGCCATATCGCAGCACTCCGAAAGCCCGCTGTCCATTATAAGGATATTGGTGCTTGCAAGCCCGTTAGACTCGTCAAGGCGCACCATTAGGCGGCGCTTTTTCGCGGAGAGCTTATAATTTATACGGCGAAGGGAATCCCCCGGAAAATATTCTCTGTGTTCATAACCGGGAAGTCCTCCCGACATCACCGAATGCCCTTCCTCCGCTTCCTCATCCTCCGACGGCAGATTTTTCATTATTATCTCAGGTCCCGAATATTCTATCGGGCGCGGGGTTACAGCTATAAGCGCCGTTTCGGATATTGGCACACGAAAACGGACAATACTCCAGAAATCTCTTACTGCCGCCGACCGCGCGGTGATAGTGTTCATACCGCTCCGCTCGGTTCTGTAAGCTCCGGTTACCACTGCTCTTCGGCGGAAAAGCAGCGATGTCTGCACAGTGACTTCGGTGCTTCCCTCTATTTTTATTTCAATAAAAGGAAGAAAGCAGAAGCCCTTTTTGCTTACCACAACGTCGTAGCTCAGTCTGTCGCCAAATTCTGCGAACTCTGCGCGGGGTTTAATCTCCACGGCGAAGCGCCTTCTTGAAAACGCGCAGCTAAGCGCCGAAAACAGCCCCGCTCCTGCCAGAACATAAATCAGCGCCCAGCCAATGCTTCCGTTAATGAAAACAAGAAATAGCAGCGCAAACGCCAGCGCTTGAATATAGCTCGCAATGTGCGTCATTTTCTCATTCTCCTTTTCATTTTCCGTATCTGCTTATAACAGCGGAACAGTCCGCGCACGTCTGCCGTTCCGCCGCCGTAAAACAGCTCATCCGCCGCCCCGCATATCCGCCCTGCCTGCTCGGGCATGGACAGTGTCCTCGTTATGATGTCGCGAACCTCTCCCACAGCGGTGCTTTCGGGATTTGCCCCGCTTATAGCGGCAGCTATCTTTCTTGTGCGGAAATATATACCGCGCACCCTGTTCGGACTGCTTCGAAGCGGGAATATGACTGTGAACAGAAGCTCCGAAAGCTGTCTGCGGAAAATTATTATCAAAATAACGATTATGCCAGCCGCGATAATATAAGGCAGCGTGATAAATCCACCTTTACCGCCGCTTACAACGGGGACATACCGTGTGGGATCTATCGTTATCCAGCCATATCAGTCCATATATATTGATGTTACGGCGTGAGCCTGAGAATCGGTCACATAAAACAGCCCGTCCTCGCCAAGCACCTTTTCCGAAAGGTTGAAACCCTCTGTGTAACGAGCAGTCAGCCCTGCCGCCCTCGCTATAAGGGTTGCGGCAGTAGCGAAATCGCTGCATATTCCAGTTTTGCTGTCAAATAAAAAGTATTCCGCGTCCACCACTGCCGGCACAAAATCCATGTTATATATAAAGCCCGACTCACCGAACCAGCGCTCTATTGCCAGCGCCTTGTCGTAATCCGAATCAAGATCCGCAGTGATTGCCTCAGCAAGCTCCTCTATGCTTTTAGTCATACCCTTGCCGTATGTAACCTCGCGGTAGCGTCTCGCAAACTCCATTTCATCAAGAAAAGCGTTCGCTGTGGAGTTGGTTATTACGTTTTCCTCTGCCGCGTCCGTGATAAGCCGACCGAAATCCGTTTTTTCCATCGCCCTTATAAATTCCTCGTTGGGCAGGTCGGCAAAGTAATCCATAGTATACACCGCGTTGTTCTGCAGGTTGGATTCGGTGAATATCTCGTCGCGCATGGTGCGGAACGAGCGCCCTGAATATTCCTCAACCTTAAGCCTGAAGGTTTGGTTTGGATGAATGATAACGCTTGTTTGTGAACCATCGCGAATCGCTATGCCAACCTCCGCCGACAGTGCGTCTTCCCCGCCCGTAACGGAGTGTCCGTCAATAGAACTTACCGAATAGGGTACGTCCTTGAGAAGCGCTGAATATTCCTTCAGCTTACCCGCCTCCGACGCATTCTTCAGCCTGTAAACAAGCTCAGCAGCACTGCGTCTGGCTCCCGTGGTCTGCCAGTCCGCATAACCCGTATCAAATTCCCGCGTCGTGCGCCAGCCGCCGCTGCCGTAATACTCGTCGAATGCCCAGCGCACTACCATCATGGGGGATTGGGATTTGGCAACAAACAACAAGTTTCCTTGCGGAGAGTTCGCGCCGGTATTCACCGATGAGGACATAAGGAAGTTGGTCAGCCTCTCCGAAGCAGCATAATACCCCCCTGTTTCCGAGAATACGTTATCGAGATAATCCCCCTGCGGCGTTTTGTCGCTCCGCGGCAGCACCGCGAGAAGCCCCGCCAATACAGCGCCCGCCGCCAGCACGGCTATGATACGTTCACGCACGGAGCGCTTATCATTTATGTAGATATTGTCAGCGGGAAACTCTGGGTGAGCCATAGCCGCCGCAGAAGCCGCAAATCCTGCCAGCATAAATATCAGCATGCCTTCCGGAATACCGCCCGCCGTCCTTGCAGAAAGTATCAGCGGTATAAATGACGGCAGCATCAAAAAGCAGGGTCTTGGGGAATAAACCGAAAAGTAGCAGCACGCAAAGCCCACTATCACCGAAAATATAACTATGCTCGCGCCGGCGAAAAACGGATCAAAAAAACTGGACGCGGTAAAGATATAGTCCATAATGTTGTTTCCGCCGCGGTTACTTTGCCCCATATGAAGCAGCGTCATGCACACGAACCCCAACGCCATTGCCGCAAGCGCCGCAAAGCCTTTGTGTCTTCTCAGTGCATAGAACAGCATGAAAACTCCCGCGCTCAGCACCGTCATGGCTGCAGTGCATACCACAATACTGCTTCTGCTTAAAACATACATAAGCGAAAGGCTTATCGCGGAAAGGTAAATAAATATCAGCGGATATTCCCGCGTTATAAAGACCGGCTTTGACTTTCTGGTTTTCATAAAATTTTCCTGTTATTTAAAATATTGATACAGCCTGCACATCATCATTCCGTTGTAAAGCTTGCGGTTTTTATCCGACTTAAGTCCGAAAATATTTTCAAACTCCTCGTCGGGTGTGATAATATACAACTGATTCCCGCCACGCGGCAGCAGCTGTCTGCCCATAATTTCATAAAGCTCCCGCGCTTGTGAAAGCTCAAGCATGCGCTCTCCGTACGGAGGATTGGTTATTATCTTAGCAGCTTTATCCGTTTCGGAAAGCTCTCTGTAAGAAAAATCCCTTATGTCCCGCTTTTCGGCTTTAATATACTTTTCCAGCCCCGCTTTTTTGGCATTTGCTAAAGTAAGCTCAACACACTCCGCATCAATATCATAGCCCATCGCGCGGAACTCCGAACCATGGTGAATAGCTTCAAGTGCCTCCTCGCGTGCGCTCCGCCATGCGCGTTCGGGAAGAAATCCATATCGCTCCCCTGCAAAGCGCCGCTTTAACCCAGGCGCGATATTCAGCGCCTTAAGCGCAGCTTCTATAAGCAGTGTTCCCGAACCGCAGAACGGATCGCACACGATATCCCGCTCCCTTACCCGTGCCACGTCGATTATCCCCGCCGCGAGAGTTTCCTTAATGGGTGCTGCATTGCTTTCCCTGCGATAGCCGCGCTTGTGCAGACCCGCTCCGCTGGTGTCCAGCATAAGCGTAAATTCGTCCTTCATCAGCGAGAACCTCACCCTGCACTCTGCGCCGCTCTCCTCCATAACATTTACCCCATATGCTTTGCCAAGATTTACCGCCATAGCCTTCTTCACAATCTTCTGACAGGCGGGAACACTTTTCAGCACTGAATTGATGCTGTGACCCGAGTTCGGAAACGCATCATACCTCCCGATATATTCCGACAGCGGCAGACGTAGTATCCCCTCGAACAGCTCGTCGAACGTCGCAGCGCGGAACCGGCCCAGCACGGTGCATACGCGCTCCGCCGTCGATAGCCCGATGTTGGCTTTCGCGCAGACCTCCGCGCTCCCGCCGAACGTCACGCGCCCATCGCTGACCGATATATCCTCGCCGCCGATTTTTTTGACCTCAAAGCTCAAGGTTTTCTCAAGCCCGAAATGACATGGGGCAATAAATTTATATCCCATTATTTTCTCCTTATATTGATTTGAATTTTCCGCACCGCTTTGTTTTCCGCTTTGCGGAGAACTGCGGCAACCCCTATGATAAGGCTCTGTTTCACTGTGCTTTCTCACTGGCTTGAGAAGAATTGATGCATGGACAAACAGTTGACGCACACTTTCAGCGCCTTCGACCGCACGATTTCTGCGTTAATTTAAATGCTCTGTAATTCTTAAATCCCCACATTTCGCACAGAATTAGGCTTACAAAGAAACCGGTTTCTTTTCCGTGGTCAGGACAGCACTCCATTTCGTCGAACAATTACCTATTAAAGTATTTCAAATACCACACCCTCAAATCCGCCCTCAGCCAAGCCAACAGTCTTATCTTATATTGTAACACATATTCAGGAAAAAGTCCAACATTGCGGCGACTTTTTTTAAATATTTTTCTTGTGCAATTTCAACAAACTTACAGTATGTCAATTGGTTTATTTATCCAAAATATACAGCTTGTTTCAAAAGCAGTTGAAAAAAATTTAAAAGTAATATATAATAATAGACAAGGATATGCGTGTAAAGATTCTATTCGGATAATTATACGAGAAAAGCGTATTATATAAACAAGATTTGCACGCATTTACTGAAAGGAGTATATTACAATGAGTATAAAACTTGACGACAAATACCTTAAGGGCTTTGTGAGGGAGCATGAGCTTTCTGAGCTTGCCCCAATGGTGAAAGCGGCTCACGATACGCTTGCCGCTAAAAACGGTCCCGGCAGCGACTTTCTTGGCTGGGTTGACCTTCCCGTGGATTACGACAAGGCGGAATTTGAACGTATTAAAGCCGCCGCTACCAAAATCAAGAATGACAGCAAGGTGCTGATAGTTATCGGCATAGGCGGCTCGTATCTCGGCGCGAGGGCAGCGATAGAGGCGCTGAAATCAACGCTGTACAACAGCCTTAAAAAAGATACCCCTGAGATATACTTTATCGGAAACAGCATAAGCCCCACCTATCTTAACGAAGTCATCTCACTTGTGGACGGCCGTGATTTTTCCGTAAACATCATTTCCAAATCCGGAACCACCACTGAGCCTGCACTGGCGTTCAGAGTGTTCCGCGACCTTCTGGTTGAGCGTTACGGCGAGGACGGCGCAAAGGGCAGGATATACGCCACCACCGACAAAGCGCGCGGTACTCTTAAGGAGCTTTCCGACAAGATGGGCTATGAAACCTTTGTAATTCCCGACGACGTTGGCGGAAGATTTTCTGTGCTCACCGCTGTTGGTCTGCTTCCAATCGCCTGCGCCGGCTGCGATATCGACGCGCTTATGAAGGGAGCTGCTGCAGCGCGCGAAGAATATTCTGAGTGCGACCTTGACAAAAACGCCTGCTATAAATACGCTGCGCTGCGCAATATTCTCTACACCAAGGGAAAGAGCGTGGAGATGCTCATAAGCTATGAGAACAGCTTTGCAATGATGGCGGAATGGTTCAAGCAGCTTTACGGCGAAAGCGAAGGCAAGGACGGAAAGGGTCTGTACCCCTCATCTGCGGTATTCTCCACCGACCTTCACTCGCTGGGTCAGTTCGTTCAGGACGGCTCACGCGTTATGTTTGAGACGGTTATTCAGTTTGCCGAGCCGCAGAAGGAATTTTTCCTCAAGGACGATCCTTCCAACGTCGACGGTCTGAATTTCCTTTCTAATCAGAATATGTCAATTGTAAACAGAAAAGCGTTTGAGGGTACTGTTATCGCCCACACCGAGGGCGGTGTTCCCAATATCGTACTGGAGCTTCCCAAGCTCGACGAATTTGAGCTTGGTTATATTATATACTTCTTTGAAAAGGCTTGCGCCATAAGCGGCTATTTGCTGGGGGTAAATCCCTTTGATCAGCCCGGTGTTGAAAGCTACAAGAAGAATATGTTCGCGCTTCTCGGAAAGCCCGGCTACGAATCTGCACGGGCGGAGCTGGAGGCAAAGCTCGGCATCTGACGGCGCATACCAGATACGCCGTTTGTGCACAATTATTTTATTCACGGAGGTCAAAACCATGATCAAGCTCATCACAGGCAGAAGAGGTTCAGGCAAGACAAAAATCCTTATCGACGCAATCCATGCGGCGGAAAAAAACACCAATGGCAATGTAGTCGCGGTACAGAAGGGCTCTTCTCTGAACACCGACATCACCTATAAGGTACGTCTGGTAAATATCGAGGATTACGCCGTTGAGGGTATTGACGCGTTCTACGGCTTTATAGCGGGCGTTCTGGCATCAGACCATGACTGCACGGATATTTTTGTTGACGCAACTCTTAAAATTACAGGCAGAGATTATGCCGCTCTTGGCGAAATGTTTGCTAAGCTGGAGAAAATCACCAACTCCACCACCATTACCTGCACCATCTCGGCGGATAATTCCGAACTTCCCGAGGAAATGAAAAAGTTTATTGTCTGATTTTTTCGGAAAAACGCTTGACAAACCCGAATTTGTGTGTTATAATACTTAACGTGCCTATTACGGATTCCGAATGTCGGATTCTGAATATTTATTGGAAAGCTATACTACACTAAGGGGGTGCAATAATGGCAGTTCCGAAGAGGAAGGTATCTCGCGCAAGACGTGACAAAAGACGTTCACAGGTTTGGAAGTTATCTGCACCTGCTTTCTCACGCTGCAAGCAGTGCGGTGAGCTGAAGCTCGCGCACAGAGTTTGCGGAAATTGCGGTTATTACAATGATAAGGTTGTTGTCGCTAAGGAAGCGTAAGTGTCATTGTATAACTAAACCGTTTGGTTTACGAGGAACGTTTAACCGTCTGCAAAACAGGCTCGGCTTTTGCCGGGTCTGTTTTTTCTTTTTGTTTAAACATGTCTTTCGTTAATAATCAGTTTTGATGCGCCCATTTACAAGGCTTCTTGTTGACATTTTCAATTTATTGTGCTATAATAAAATTACACCAATAATTTAAGACTTTTGGCAAATATACCAAACGGTCGGAATATATGCAAAACAAGACTTTCTTGATTATATTTTTGGTCGTTTTGCTTATGTGCTGTGCGACAGCAAAAATGACAGCGATTTTACGGCAGAAGTTCCGATACAAAGCAGGAAAGTGACTTTAACACTCTTCGGCTCGATTTGCCGAAAATGGCAAAAATACATAATCGCGGCTTAGGAACATCCGAAGCACCTGTATTGGAATGCCGACCAACCGAATATTACACATATAACTACGCAAAATATATCCTATGTTTTGACAGGCATAACGAATTAATGTACCAAGTTTCGCCCGATATGTCTGGCGAGGGCAGGTGTGCGGTTCTGAATCATGTATTGACCGCCTTGAAAATCTGAATCTGGCAGCTCCCCGAAATCAAGCTTTCGGGGAGTTTTTAACAAAGAGGGGAGATAAGCGTGCAGACATTTGTACATCTTCATGTTCACACAGAATACAGCCTGCTGGACGGAGCATGCAGGCTTGCTCCGCTTGTCGAAAAGGCTAAGGAGCTGGGTCAGACAGCACTCGCGATAACCGACCACGGCGCTCTTTATGGAGCAGTTGAGTTCTACAACATATGCAAAACGCAGGGTATAAAGCCAATTATCGGCTGCGAGGTGTACGTTGCGGAAAACAGCCGCCTTGAAAAAACGCGCCGCGGCTTTGCTCCATATCACTTGACCCTGCTTTGCGCCAACAATGAAGGCTACCGCAATCTCTGCCGCCTTGTTTCTGATTCGTTTATCAACGGTCAGTGCGAGGTGCCGCGCTGCGACAAGGAAACCCTTGCACATTACAGCGGGGGTCTGATAGCGTTTTCGGGCTGCGGCGACGGAGAGATACCGCGCCTGCTTGAGCAGAATCGCCACAGCGAGGCGCGGGAAGCCGCGCAATGGTATGCCGATGTTTTCACAGCGGGATTTTACATTGAAATACAGAACCATAAAACCGAGCGAGATAGAAAACTCTGCGCCCAGCTCCGCGCGTTTTCGGAGGAAACTGGTCTGCCGCTGTGTCCCACCAACAATGTACACTATATTACACCTGAGGATAGCTTTACTCAAAAGGTTCTTTCCTGTATAGGACAGGGGAAACGGCTCTCCGACCAAAACCCGACGGAGCTTCCAACAGATGAATATTACTTTAAAAGCGCTGAGGAAATGCGTCTGCTTTTCACCGAAAGAGAACTCGCCGTTACCGCCGAGATAGCGGAAAAGTGCAATGTGGAATTTGAATTCGGCGTTACAAAGCTGCCGCTTTTTACCGCCGAGGGCGTAACGGAAAACGCTGCATATTTCCGCAGGCTGTGCCTAAAGGGAGCGGAAAAGCGATATGGAGAAATAAGCGGCGAGATATCGCAGCGTTTGGAGCATGAGCTTAAAATCATTGAGAAAATGGGCTTTGTGGATTACTACCTTATTGTATGGGATTTCGTGCGTTACGCCAAGACACACGATATTCCCGTGGGACCAGGCAGGGGCAGCGGCGCGGGCAGCCTGTGCGCCTACTGCATGGGAATAACCGATATCGACCCGCTTCGGTATAATCTGCTTTTTGAACGCTTTCTAAACCCCGAAAGGATATCCATGCCAGATTTTGATATTGATTTCTGCAACGAGCGCAGGGGAGAGGTCATAGAATACGTTAAGCGGCGGTACGGTGCGGATCATGTGGCTCAGATAATCGCTTTCGACACCATGAAAGCAAAGGGCGCTATCCGTGACGCGGCACGGGTGATGGGTATGCCCCAATCCGTACCAGACGCTGCCGCGAGGCTTATCCCAAGCTTCAACTCCACTCTTGCGGAGGAGGCTGAAAACGGAGAACTGGCAAAGCTGTGCGCGCAGAATGAAAATGTGCGCAAGGTAGTTAGAGTAGCGCGTTCAATAGAGGGAATGCCGCGGCACACCACCGTTCACGCCGCGGGCGTGGTTATAACCCGCGACCCTGTAACGGAATACGTTCCGCTTCGCAGTGACGACGGGGAAACGGTCACCCAGTTCACCATGGGCGTTCTGGAGCAGCTGGGGCTGCTTAAAATGGATTTTCTCGGGCTGCGTAATCTTACCGTGATAAAAAATACGGTGAATCTCATACACACGCAGCGTCCGTTTGAATTGAAAAATATTGACGAGCATGACCCCGAAGTTTTCAGAATGCTGTCGCATGGCGGTACGACAGGAGTTTTTCAGTTTGAGAGCGAGGGCATGACCTCTGTGCTTATGCGGCTTCAGCCCGTATCCATAGAAGACCTTACTGCGGCGCTGTCACTGTACCGCCCCGGACCTATGGCATCCATTCCCGCTTATATAGAAAACAAGCGCAAGCACCCAGAGGATATTAAATACAAGCATCCGATCCTGAAAGATATACTTTCCGTCACATATGGGGTTATCGTGTATCAGGAGCAGGTAATGCAGATTTGCCGCGCCGTAGGCGGGTATTCCTACGGCAGAGCCGACCTTGTACGCCGCGCAATGTCCAAGAAAAAGCATGACGTGATGGTCAGGGAGCGCGGGGCATTCGTATACGGAACGGAGGAAAACTGCGGGGCAGTAGCGAACGGAGTGCCCGAAAAAACGGCGAATGAGATATTTGACGAGATGGTATCTTTCGCCTCCTATGCTTTCAACAAGTCGCATGCCGCGGCATATGCCACTGTGGCGTATCAAACCGCCTATCTGCGAAAACACTTTTATCTCGAATATATGACCGCGCTCATTACCAGTGTGCTTGACAGCACATACAAAATGGCGGAATATATTTCCGACCTCTCCAACCACGGTGTAAAGCTGCTCCCGCCCGACATAAACAAAAGCTGCGCGGAATTTACCATGGAAAACGGAGCTATGCGATACGGACTGACGGCGGTAAAGAATCTTGGCAGAAGCTTTATTGAAAATATGGTCAAGGAAAGGGAACAGGGGGATTTTTCCTCAGTGACTGATTTCTGCGTAAGAATGGCGGCATACGACAACAACCGCCGATATATGGATTCACTTATAAGCGCGGGAGCGTTCAGCGGTTTTCCGCAGACGCGGAAGCAGCTTAAGCAGAGCTGCAAAGCGCTTTTGGACTTCGCGCATGAGGAGTATTCTCGCCGCTCCGGCGGGCAGCTTGACCTTTTGGGGGACAGCGACGCGAAGGAATTTGAGTTCCCCGCCGCAGAGGAATACCGTCCCATTCAGCTTCTGCAGATGGAGCATGAAGTGGTCGGTCTTTATATTTCGGGACACCCTGTTGACGATTATCTTTGCCGCGCCGACGCGGACTGCATGTATATTGCGGACGCACTCACGCTGTCCGAGGGTAAGCAGCTCTCTATAATGGGACTGATGCTTTCCAACCGTCTGAGCACTGCCAGAAGCGGCGCGGCGATGTCCTTTGCATCATTTGAGGATAATTCGGGGGTTATTGATGCTGTGATATTCCCCGACCTTTACGCGAAAATAGGACGTATTCCTGATGGAGAAGTGTACTCTGTCCGTGGGCGCATATCCATAAAGGGAGAGCGCCGCAGCATTATCTGCGAACGCGTTACTCCCGCCGAGAAAATGCCCGAGCACCCTCGTCGCACGCTGTATGTCAATATCCGCTCTAATGACGCGGAAAAGTACTCCGCTGTTTCGGCATTGTTTTTGAGGTATAAGGGAATATCACGCGCGCGTATATGTTACAGCGACACTCGCAAAGTAATGCGGCTAAACGGACTGCTCGGCGTTAAGATATGCGACGGGCTGTTAAGGGAGCTGAAAAAAATATGCGGAGACGAGAACGTAACAATAAAAGAGTAAGCACCGCACAATAACAAAAAACGCCCAGGGAAACTCAAGGGCGTTTTTTATGTATTGATATTGACAAAGCGCGTTTTCGTTATTCGCCTTCGCTGTTCCGCATAGCTTCATCTCTCATCCGCACTATCTCATCTATGGTGTAGACTCGTATTTCACCGTTTTCTATCATCTTATCCCAATCAGCGATACATGAATCGACGGATATAAATTTTGCGTCGTTAACCTCTATGTAATTTTGGGATGGGGTCATAAAGGGAAAATATGAATAAAAATCGCTGCCGAGAAACTCACTGAGAGAATAGAAAGTGAATAACACCGCTACCGTGTTGAACAGAAGAAGCAGACCCGCAAATATTGCTGCGATTGTTAAAACTATTTTTTTTGCTTTTGACATAATAACGCCTTTCTCATTTTACATAAAATGAATAACCTATGGTTGATTCACCCATGCTTCCATCTTTATGAAATTCAAGACACATTTTTATTGGAGATACACCCAATGAACCAGTGAACAAAAGTTTAGTTTGTGCACCCAAGCAAAAAACAATTGTTATTTTTGAAGCACTCCAACCCAAATTTTTATCACATATATGTGCAGTAGCCGAATATTTGTTTGAGAATATAAATCCGGCATGTATATAATACCCAATTTTGCGGACATTTTTCTCCGTCCACCTCGGTGAAATACTGTCCGTCAACCGTCCAACAGTCATATTCACCAATTTGAACAATTTAATCAACCTCATCATACGGCAGTGCTTCTGCTGCGTACTTTGATACTTTGACTGTCAAGACCATCATCGCTGCGGAAAAAATTGATATTATTTTCATTATGATTTTTCCTCAGCAAATTTTATATTGGTTTTCTTAACCATTTATATTATACATCAACATTTTATTTACTTTGACATTTATTTATATTACAAATATATCTTCTTAAAGTAATCGTTTACGAGCTTTACCACATAAAATATTGTAAATACGGTTAAAATGTCGTCTGAATTATACACAGATTTTCTTTAAAAAAATCCCGAAAATTGTGGAAAAAGCCACATTATTATAAGCCTTGTAAGCTAAAACAAAAAAAGCACTTGACTAAAAGGTGTGGAATATAGTAAAATAGTGTTTGTATGGAACCGAGTTTTCGGCAATATATTGGAAATTCAAATTTCACACTCCGGTGAGAAAGCAAATCAGTGTTTAAAATGATCAGCGTACCGTCCGCGCAGGAGTATTCAGAAAGTTTGTAATTGCCTTAAAAGCAATTACTGCACGGTTTCCGCCGGACACCCGCAGCGAATCGGAGTGTGTTTGTTTGTCCGTTTGTCCAGCGGAAATTTTGAATTTTCAAATTAAGATAAGGAGAGATAGATATGGAGAAAACAATCGGCGTTCTGACAAGCGGCGGCGACGCCCCTGGTATGAACGCGGCTGTGCGCGCCGTGACAAGAACCGCGCTTCAGAAAGGATTCAAGGTCATAGGCATACGCCGCGGATATAACGGACTGCTTAACGGCGATATGGTGGAGCTTAAGGCAAGGGATGTTTCCAATATCATACAGCGCGGCGGCACCGAGATATTCACGGCGCGCTGCAAGGAGTTCAAGGAATGGGAATACGTTCTCAAAGCCAAGGAAGTCTGTGAAAAAGCTAATATGGCAGGCGTTGTGGTAATCGGCGGTGACGGTTCTTTCAGGGGAGCTGCCGACTTGTCCAAAGCAGGCATTCCTTGTGTGGGCATTCCGGGAACTATTGACAACGATATTCAGTGCTCAGAATACACCATAGGCTACGATACGGCTATGAACACTGTTATGGAGCTTGTAGACAAGCTGCGCGACACCTCGCACTCGCACGAGCGCTGCGCGGTGGTAGAAGTAATGGGCAGAGGCGCGGGACATATCGCGCTGAACACCGGTATAGCGGTAGGCGCTATTGCGTCACTTGTTCCCGAAGTACCTTACAATTTTGAAGATATTGTAAACAAAATTAGAGCGGGACGCCAATCGGGCAAGGAGCAATTTATTATCATCGTCGCGGAAGGCGTCGGCGGCACTGAGGAGCTTGCAAAGAGGATTCAGGCGGAAACGGGCATCGAATCCAGGGTAACCATTCTTGGACACGTTCAGCGCGGCGGAAGCCCCACGGTACGCGACAGGGTTATGGCGAGCGAAATGGGCTATTACGCTGTCGAGCTTCTTGAAAAGGGCATAGGCAACCGCGTAGTAGGCGTTAAGAACGGCAAAGTTTACGACGTTGACATTCAGGAGGCTCTTTCGATGAAAAAGCCTTTCGATGAGCGTTTGTACAACATTGCGAACAACATCAGTTTCTGATACTGCACTTGGGTACGGACAGCTTTACTGACCCTATCCGCACCCCAATTGCAAATCAGTATAAATCAACAGAGTAGAATACCGCGCGTTAAGTGCCCGTGGGACGGAGAGTTGCCGACGGGACGAAAAGCGGACGTATAGTCCGCTTGCGGTGCGGTGTTCGCATCTCGCTGTATATAAATCGAATATTGAGCCATCAGCGGCAAAGCCATTGATCCTTATTCTTTTTGTCTATAGCGAAGTTAGTTGCAAGGAGGATAAATCAAATGGCTTTTTTTACTAACTTCAGGAAATCCGCGCAGGAGCTTAAAAGCGTGCGCTGCATTGTTACTATCGGTATGCTGCTGGCGGTGGCAGTTGTTCTTGACGGCTTCGGCTCAATCAGGATCGGAGACTTTTTGAAGATAAACTTCACGTTTCTGCCGCTGTCGCTGATAGGCATACTTTTTGGTCCCGTGGCAGGTCTTTTTTCGGGACTGATGGTGGATATTATCGGCTATATAATAAACCCAATCGGAGGGTTTATCCCGTGGCTTGTGCTGATAACGGGTCTTGAGGGGCTTATTTACGGCATGGTGCTGTATAATATCAAAACCGAAAAAACGATGTTTACCGTTATCCGTATCGTCGCGGCAAGGCTGGCGGTGTGCCTGATATGCAACCTAACGCTTAACACGCTGGCGCTTTACAGCTACGGCTTTCTGGGCGAGGGCAGCTTTGAAATGGTTTTCGGCGCGAGAATAGCCACCAACACCATCACGTTCTGCATTGGTTCGTATATGATGATGGCGGTTCTGCTCCCGCTCAAGCAATTTTATGACAGAAAAATCAAAAAGCTCTCCGTCAAAAGCGCGGGAGAAAGGAATTAAAAATGACTAAACTCGGATTTATCGGAATAGGCAATATGGGCGGCGCGATAATAAAGGGCATACAGGGGAAGCTTGGAAATACGGCGGTTTTCGCTTACGACAGCGACCCCGCAAAGCTGGAAAATCTGCGCCTTGTAGGAGCTACCGCCGCGGACAGCATAAAGGGAATGGCGGAAAAGTGCGACTACATACTGCTCTCCGTAAAGCCGCAGCAGCTGGACGGGGTTCTGGCTGATATCAAGGAATCCGCAAAGCCGGAGGCGGTTTTTATCTCCATATGCGCGGGGATTTCCGCGGAATACATCAGACAGCGCACCTTTTCCGAGGCTAAGGTGGTGCTTGTAATGCCAAACACTCCCATGATGCTCGGCTGCGGAGCCTCCGCACTCAGCCGAAGCGATAATGTGAGTGATAACGAATTTGCCTATGCACAGAAAATTATGAGTTCCTGCGGTATAGCGGAAGTTATTCCCACGGACAAGATGAAAGAGGTTATTGCCATAAACGGTAGTTCTCCCGCGTTTATCTACCTTTACGCCAAGGGATTTATCGATTACGCCGACAGTGTTGGCATTGATAAAGACGTTGCTCTGCGGCTTTTCGCACAGACGCTTATCGGTTCTGCCAAGATGATGACGGAAAGCGGCATGACGGTAGACGAGCTGATAAAGCAGGTGTCCTCTCCGGGAGGTACGACACTGGCGGGTTTGGAAAAGCTGTATGAGGGAAAGCTGACGGAAACCGCGAAACAGGCTTGCGAAGCCTGCACCAAAAGAGCCTATGAACTTGGCAAAAACTAAAAAACGGGGGCGCTTTTCGGCGTCCCTTTTGTCTGTTTATAATATGCTTCCAAGCTGAATTATTTAAATTTGTATTTTTCTTTCAACACAACCGCACCTCACCCGCCTGCGGTGAGTTCCGTTAGCCTCGGCTGCAAAACCCCGCCCGCGGGCTGCGCTCTACCGCCAATTTGCGAAAAATTCCCGCGTGGGCGTTATGTCGCTTTTAATGAGTACTTCTTTTTTTTTGATTATATTGCGCTGCAACAACTTTTTACAAACGAATTTATCCCCCCTTTTTCAAGGGGGGATAAGTTTTGTGAAATCAAATAACAGCTACACATAATACTGCGCCTGAGCATGGAACATCTCCGAGTATATGCCGCCTTCGCGGTTCACAAGCTCGTCGTGCGTACCAAGCTCCTTTATCGTGCCCTCGCTGAACACGGCAATCCTGTCGCAGAATTTGCAGCTTGAAAGCCTGTGCGAGATATAAACGGCGGTTTTGCCGCCCACCAAGTCGTTGAATTTGCAGTATATCTCGTATTCGGCGACGGGGTCGAGCGCCGCCGTCGGCTCGTCCAGTATCACCACGGGAGCGTCCTTGTAGAGCGCCCGCGCTATCGCAAGCTTCTGCTGTTCGCCGCCCGAAAGCTGCACGCCGTCGCGGTCAAACTCGCGGAACATCATTGTGTCGCGCCCCTTGGGGAGCGAGTTTATCTTGTCCAGCAGCCCCACCTTTTCAAACATAGCGTCCACTGCCTCGTCGCTCTCCTCCGCGCCGAGCAGGATATTATCCTTTGCCGTAAACGACAGCAGGCGGAAATCCTGAAATACCACCGAGAAAAGCTTCATATACTCATCGTAGTCATATTCGCGGATATTCACGCCATCTATGAGAATCTCGCCCTCGTCGGTGTCATACAGCCTGCACAACAGCTTAATAAAGGTCGTTTTTCCCGCGCCGTTAAGCCCTACCACCGAAAGCCTCTCTCCCGCCTTAATGGTGATGGAAACGTTTTTCAGCACCTGTACCCCCGTGTTCGGGTAAGCAAAGCTGACGTTGCGGAACTCGATGGTGTGGGGAGTTTTGAGATCCTCAACACGCCTGTCGCCCTTTTGCAGCATGGGAGGGTACTCCATCAGCTTTACCACCTCATAGGCGTAATTGCAGCGCTTCACGATATCCTGAAAGCCGAATATTGCGCCTTGAACCGAAGCGTTGAGCGTGCCGCCCGCCGTAACGAGCTGCGAGAACGTCCCGATGGTTATCCTGCCGAAAATGGCGAGCGCTCCGAGATAAAGGTAAGTGCCGAAATCACGTATTGCCGTAACGATAGCGTCCAGAACACTCAGCGGGTACAGCTTGTTTTCCCAGTCGACATCAAACTTTATAATGCGCTTGGTCTGCTCGTCAGATTTTTTTATCAGCGTTTTCGCCGCTCCGTATATTCTAACGTCCTTTCCGAAACGGTAGCTTTCAACCTCCCAGAGGATATAGGACCAGACGCGTTCTATTTTTGACAAATCTGTGAAAAATTTTATCTCTATCTTGTTCTTGCGACTGTTTACCACCGTTGACAGCGCAAGCAGCACGGCTATGATAAGCAGCATCCACGGTGCGCTTACCGCCAGCACCGTCACAACGCCCAATATTTTAAGAGCGTTTGTAAGTATGTTGAAAAAGGCAATGGAAATTCCGTGAACTCCGTTGGAATAATCCAGACCCTCTCTGCCGCGGTGTATCTGGTCGAGCGCCTCCTTGTTCTCGGTAAGCGCGAAGTCCATCTCCATGCAGCGCTGAGATATCTCCTCGGCGACAAAGTTGTAAAACTTGTCCTGATATTTTTCCAAATGAACTGCCAACGAAGTGTTTATCAGCGATATCACCACTCTTAGCCCTATCATAAGCGCGGCGTATATGATTATCTGCCGCACGTCACGCTCGGGGCTTATCAGGCTGTCCAGCAGCAGCGGCATGAAGATTATCTCCGGAAAGGGCACCGCCGCCCCGATAACAACGTTTATCGCCGAAAGAATGAAGTAAGTCTTGTCAAATTTCCAAGCGACGGGGAAAAAGTATTTCAGCGTTTTTCTCACAAGATTTTTGCGCTCGTCGTTTTTTGTGCTTGCGTTATTCTGCGTATCACTCATGCACAACACCCCCTTCCGTTTCCTCAGCGGGCGTTTCGTCTTCCACGTAATACTGAGCCTGAACGCGGAACATCTCGGCGTAAGCGCCGTTTTTCTCCAGCAGCTCGCCGTGCGTGCCGTACTCCACCATCTCGCCCGCGACGAACATCGCTATGCTGTCGCAGAAGCGCGTGGAGGACAGCCTGTGGGATATGTACACCGCCGTTCTGTCGCCTATCATGCCGTCGAAGCTCTGATACAGGCGGTATTCCGCCAGAGCGTCCAGCGCCGCCGTCGGCTCGTCCAGCACCACTATCGGGGCGCTTTTATAGAGCGCTCTCGCGAGCGCGAGCTTCTGCTTTTCGCCGCCCGACAGATCCACGCCGTCGTCGTATAAGACCTTTAACAGCTCGGTATCCATTCCCTTGGGGAGCCCGTCCAGCTTCTCGCCCATGCCCGCGTCGCGCAGGTATTTTTCCGCGAGAGCCTTGTCGGTCTTGTCGGCGGTGCGCATGGAAACGTTCTCGGAAAGCTGAAAGGCGAATACCTCCACCTCCTGAAAGGCGGGCGCGAACAGTTCGTAGTACTCCGCCCTGTCAAACTCGCGGATATCTATCCCGTTGCAGAGAATGCGTCCCTCCGTCACGTCGTACAGCCGCAGCAGCAGCTTTATAAATGTTGTCTTTCCCGCGCCGTTAAGTCCCACCACGGCAAGCCTCTGACCCGCCTCCAGCGTCAGATTGAGATTTTTCAGCGCGTATTTGTCCTGCCCCTTATACCTAAAGGAAACGTTCTCGAATTTAAAGGTGTATTTGTCCGCCTTGGGTATGGGGATAGTTTTCCTGCCCTCGTCGGGGTTCGGGATATCCATAAAGCTGCGGAAATCGTCCACTCGCGAGGAGCGCTCCCTCATGCCGCCAAGCGCCTGCAAAAACTGCTGAATATTCCCCGAAAAGGTTATTGCGCTGCCGCTGTAAAGAATAAAATTGCCTATGGAAAGATCGTTCGCAAGCACGTCGTATATCAGCCAGCCGAAAACCGCCGCGGTCTGCACCAGCGTCAGCACCGAGGAAAAAATGGTGTTGTATATCCAGTACTGTCTGGACTGCCGCCAGCGGCGCAGCTCGTCCGCGTTTACCTCTTTCTGCTTCGTGCCCAGCCACTTTCTCATGCCGTAGAGCCTTATATCCTTGGCGTAGGAAAAGTTGGTGGATACCGTCGACATATACTCCAGCTTGCGCCAGTTGCCTGCCATCGCGTCCCACATTATCGCCTTATCTTTTAAGCGGATATAGTCGAAATACTCAAACTGGATAATCGAAAGCACCAGTATAATCAAGACTATCCACGGGCTGAGGGTGGAGATTATGCTCACCGCCGCGATAATGCAGGTAAACTGCACCATCATGGTGTATATGTCGCGCATAAGCCCATGCAACCCGCCGTTTTTGCCCGCAGTGGCGCGTTTCGCCTTTTGAAGCCTGTCCAGCATATCGGGCGTTTCCAGCGTTTCATACTGCATGCCGAGCACCTTTGCGACGCGCTCCCCGATTATGCGCAGCCTCGTATAGTAGAAGCCCAGTTCCAGTTTTTTCTTTGCGAAAGCGTTGAGTATCATCATGATAAGCTCGACCGCCGTCGTTATTATAACAAGGTACACCAGCGGCATTATATCCTTGTTTTCCAATGCCGCCTGCCGCTCTATGATATCCACGACAAGCTTGCCTATGAACGTCCATATATAGGACATCGACGCGCCCGCTATTCCCCCGAGTATCAGAAACCCTATCATCGACTTTCTGTACTTCAGATAGGCGCGGAAAATATAACCGCAGTTGCTGAGCACACCATATTCGTGATGCAGCTCGTCCTCCTGCTCGTTCTTTTTGGATTTGAAAATAAACATTCTGTCCGTCCTCCTTTACAGAAGGAATAGACATACGGTATGTTGACAAGAATTTAATGTTTCAAAATTGAATTTTCCGAACCGCTGTGAGCGCCGTTTCACGGCGTTCGCGCTATCCCAGTGTGAAAACTTTTTTTCGCCTTGCGAAAAGCATGCTTTCACACCCGCTTGCGGAAAATCATGATTTAGCTTTATGACGCTCTTTTCAGACCTCAACATCAGCTTCGTAGTCTACTCCATCTATACCAAAACCAAACAATGCGTAGAAATCCTCCCAGTAGCCGTCAAGATCGGCGCACTCCTTAAAATTATCCTGAGAGAGCTTGTTCCACAGCTCTGTTACCTCGTCCTGAACGTCCTTTTGCATTTCCAAGTCGTCAAGACGGATCATTCCGTTTTCATCAGTCTGCACGGCAGAACCGTACATTTTCCGGTTGAACAAACGGTACATCTGCTCAATGCAGCCCTCATGGCTGCCTTTCGCTTTCATCACCTTGTACAGTATAGAGATGTAAAGCGGAACGATGGGAATGGCGCTGCTGGACTGAGTGACCAGCGCCTTGTTTACGGAAATGTACGCTTTTATTCCACTGTCGGAATACTTTTCCGTTATCTTTTTTGACGTTTCAAAAAGATGAGCCTTAGCTCTGCCGATGGAACCCTCGAAATACATCGGGTGCGTTATTTTCGGACCGATATAAGAATATGCAACGGTAACGGCGTTGTACTCTATCGCATCGGCGGCTTTGAGAGCGTCAATCCACGCTTCCCAATCCTCTCCGCCCATCACCTTTACGGTGGCGGTTATTTCCTCCTCTGTCGCAGGCTCTATCGTTATCTCCGAAACGCAGTTGTTTCTTAAATCAATGGTCTTGTTGGTGTACGGCTCACCCGTGGTTTTAAGCACGCTCGAATACACCGTATCGCCGACTGTTCTTCTCGGAGCGGCAAGCGAATATACCACCATGTCAACTTTCCCAAGATCGGATTTTATAAGCTCGATAACTTCTTTTTTACACTCGTCGGAATAAGCGTCGCCGTTTATCGTTTTCGCGTATAAGCCGTCCACGGCGGCAAACTTCTCAAACGCTTTGGTGTTGTACCAGCCGCTTGTGGCGGTCTTGTTTCCGCTCGCGGGGCGGTCGAACATCACGCCTATCGTCGCCGCGCCGCAGGAATACGCCGCCGCTATCCTCGAAGCCAAGCCGTAGCCCATTGACGAGCCGACAACAAGCACCTTTTTCGGTTCCGCCGTTTTCGGCTGAGCCTTTACGTAGTCTATCTGCTTTTTTACGGCAGCCTCGCAGCCTGTCGGGTGAGCCGTCGTGCATATAAATCCTCTTACCTTGGGTGTAACTATCATATTGAAATTCCTCCTTAAAATTTAAAAATCATGCACCTGCGCTTCTTGCCTCGCCGACCGAGGCGGCGGCAGCGGAAACGCGGCGCGTCTGCCGTATACCAGTAACGGCGGCATACGGCAAAGCGTACATAAACATTTTAACACAAACCGTCGCTTTATTCAAGCCCTTTTAAACAAATTTTTAGCTTACAGCCGTATATAATGTGCTATGCAAAATAAATTATTAAAAAAATTTCGCAGATTGGTTCAAACAGCATTAGCCTTTGTTTTTTTCGTTCCGTCAAGCTGCCAACTCCCTGCATCTCTGTTTTTTGACAGATTAGCGGTCTGCGGGGAAATTTCCGTGTGGCTGTTTCGGCTCGCGTCCTTAAGCGCACGATTAAGCTGCCGCTCCAGACCAAATATAAAACAGCCCTATACACAAACGGTATTGCAACAAAAGGTCGTATTTTGTTGCAAAAATCTTGCTAAAGGACCTATAATTTATTGACAAATTTGTGGAAAGGGTGTATAATAAAATAAATATTGTCCGGCATACGGTCCGCGGCAAATTAATATTTACATTATCTTAACTTATTCTTTGCCATTTTCTGAACCCTGAAGCGCCATAATAATCTCAACGGAAAATCTTAAGTTTTTTGACAGAAATATTCTGTTGATTTTGCAAGGGATTTATGTTATATTTAGAATATCACAAAAAACATATTGTGAGGGGAAAAAATTGAAAACCATTTACATAATGCTGTCAAAATCCGACACTATGGTGTCGAAGATGATAAGCGCGCTCTCCGAGTGTGAATATACCCACGCGTCAATTGCGTTTGAAAAGGATCTCAGCCCGATGTACAGCTTCGCGCGAAAGGGAAGCATGCCGCTGCCCGCGGGACTCAGGCTGGAGTATACGGACAAAGGATATTACAGTGAGCATGGCAACATTCCATGTGCGGTTTATGAGCTTATCGTTGACGATAAAAAGTACTATTCTGCCCAAAAACTGGTGGCGGAAATGATGAAGCAGGTCGACACCTATAACTACAATGTTATAGGGCTTCTTCTGTGCAAATTCAACATCTCCGTATATGACCGTGAACATCATTACTTTTGCTCGGAATTCGTGGGTGATATCCTTACGCGCTCCAACGCGCTTAAGCTTCCAAAGCCGCCGAGCCTTATGCGGCCCAACGACTATACCAATATTCCTGAACTTTCTCTGTGTTTTCAGGGAAGAATGGAGGAGCTGGCGAGATACTGTGAGGATATCAGAAGCGGCGAAATGGTCTACGGAGCTTAAAAATAAAATATCCCGCGCGGCTTTGTTTTACAACAAAGCCGCGCCAAATATTTATCAAAATTTTTTTGACATAAAACGCTATGTTGATTTATATATTTTAACCCGGAAAAAACTCCAATCACATCGGCTCACCTCACCAACATTTTTAAAAAAATTATTGTTTTTCGATAAAAACCTATTGACAAATGATATGACATGTGGTATTATATCCTTGCAAGAAAAAATAAAGGGGATATTTTATGTGGAACAAGGATAAATCGGTAATATTGTCCTCCTGTATTATCAAAGTTGTGTATTTTATCATATTTGTTTGCTGCGTGACAGCACCGTTTATGGTACGGTTCTACGACGAATATGTGATACTTCCCAGCGGCGGAAAGTCACTGTTTGTGCCGCTGCTGATAACGCTGTACTGCATAGTGCCGCCCGCGGTCTTCGCGCTTATAAATCTTGATCTGCTGCTGTGGAACATTCGTAAGGGCAAACCGTTTGTTCAAAATAACGTAAGATATCTCAGGCGTATTTCTTACTGCTGTTTCGCGGTATCGGTGATATTTATCTGCTTTTCTTTTCACCGTCCCATAGGATTTGCGATAGTATTTGCCGCCGCGTTCTTCGGTCTTATACTGCGGGTGGTGAAAAACTGCTTTGAGCAGGCGGTAGCTATCCGCGAGGAGAATGATTTTACGGTATAAGGTGCTGGGAAAGTTTGATATAAATTTTCAGATTCACTGGTTTTGTGCTTTTCAGAGCTTGTCCTAAATTTTACTTTGCAAAACGGCGCAAAACTCGAAAGGAGCAATACTCCCTTTGGGAGCATAATTATAAACATGCCAATAATTGTAAACCTTGACGTTATGATGGCAAAGCGCAAGATATCCTCCAACGAGCTTGCCGAAAAAATTGAGATAACTCCCGCCAACCTTTCCATTCTTAAAACGGGAAAAGCAAAAGCGGTGCGGTTCTCCACGCTGGAGCGCCTGTGCGAGGTGCTGGACTGCCAGCCGGGAGATCTGCTTGAATATAAAGAAGACAAGAAATAAATACTCGCTGATCCCTTCGGGTATCAGTGTGCCATCTGTATTCCAGTTTGTTGAAATGGAGAAAATTTATGGAAAACAACAATAACAAAATTCAAACCAATTCATTCAAGCCTTCAGACGCAGTGAACATGGGCGCTACCATAGGTGTTTCCGATATTTCTACTGCTCAGCCGCTGTCAAGACCAAAATATTCCCTTACTGATTCTATATGCGCATGGATGTGCTTTGCACTTGGATTTATCTTTACGCGTTATGTATGCGGATATGCGGGCGGACTGTGGGGCGGTATATTCTGGGCATCCGTCGGCGCTCTTGGTGCGGTATATGTAAGGCACAAGGCGCTTAAGGTCACACGCGCTCAAATTGCCGTGTTTATTATTTCTGAGTTCTTCTGTCTGACGCCAATATTCTGCGCGAACGGCTTTGTGAATACTCTTGCGGCTATGTTCTCCTTTGCGCTGATGTTCTATCTGGCGGTTTCGGTAAGCGGCGCGGCTCTGTTTGGAAAGCATTTTGTGATTGACGCGCTTTCGGGTATTCTGGCGCGTCCGTTTATGAGCTTTACCCACTCTCCCCGAGCGGCTTTCTGGCTGTTCAAGGGAGGCAAGGAAGGACAAAGATCAAAAACCGTCCTGTATGTGCTATTGGGATTGCTGTGTGCCGTTCCTCTTACAATAGTTGTCGTGGTGCTTCTGATGTTCTCGGACAGCGCTTTTGAAAGCGTAATGGACACATTCCTTTCGGGCTTTGCCAACGTTTCATTTGCGCTTTTCTGGCAGATTTTTTTCGCAGTCCCGATAGGAATGTACCTTTTCGGAGCGGTGTTCTCCTCGACAAAGCCAGCCTGGAGCTATTCTGAGGAGGCTCCCATATACCGCTTTCTTCCCCCGCCAATAGCATACACGGCAGTGACTCCCATATGCGTTTTCTATATGATCTACATTATCACCCAGTTGGGTTACTTTACTGCCGCTTTTGGAGGGGAGCTGCCAGAAGGATACAGCTACTCGGAATTTGCGCGGCGCGGATTTTTCGAGCTGTGCGTTATCGCGGTGATAAATCTCTGTGTGATAACCCTTATGCAGGCACTTGTTAGGCGGGGAGATGGCGACAGACGTCCGAAAACACTGCGGGTGTACACGATAATAATTTCTGTCTTTACGCTGCTGCTTATCACCTCTGCGCTCAGCAAGATGATACTTTATATAAAAGAATTGGGCATGACCCAGCTGAGAATATACACATCATGGTTTATGCTCCTTCTTGCGGTTATATTTGTGATAATAATTGTGCTGCAAATAAAGGAGTTTTCATTCTGGAAGGTGATGTTTGCTGCATTTTCTGTAATGATGGGTGTGTTGTGTTTTGGTAATATTGACGGAATGATAGCACGCTATAATGTCAGCGCCTATCAATGCGGAGCGCTGAATGAGTTTGATTTTAACGCCATGTACTATCTTGGAGCTGCCTCTGTAAAGCCTGTGTCCGAGCTGCTTCGTGATGAGAACAGTCAATACAATACCGAGCAATTCCTCGGCACTGTATTGTCAGATCTGAACGGGCTGGATGACTTCGCCTATTTCAGCATACAGAAAGTATCTGCCGAAAAAATATGCGAAAAAAATGGCATAAAAGCCGAAACATGGGAGTATGAGTATTTCCGCTTTTAAAAACCTCCGATTTATCGAAGCTTTATTACAGTAGACCGCACCAAAAATGCCGCATAGTAAATGTGCGGTATTCAGCTTGTATAAAAAGTTATTGCAACGCAATGTTGACGCAGGAAATTTTCCGCGAGAGCCTGAATGCACAACACGCGGCGAAGTGTTGCGCACTCAGGCGGGTCACGGAAAATTTCAAATTTAAATAACTCAGCTTAGAGCAACATTTCATATATAGGCTGAACGCCGCACATTCAACGTGCGGCGTATTTTCCTACATTTGCCCGCCTTCCACTACAAGATTATCCTTATCAACTGTGTCGCCATAAACCGAAGCGAGCGTTGCATCGTAGTCTGCATGGAAGAATTGCTCGTCTGCAAGGGATTTTATTTCCTCATTCAGCCATGTAAGCAGCTCTTCGTTGCCCTTTGTAACAGCAGGCGCAATAGCGTCGACGCTGCCCAGCGACTCCACCCCTACGGTAAACCCGTGGTTAGACATAGCCCACGCCAGCACCTCAGTGTTGTCGGTGGAGAAGGCATCGCCTCTGCCATCCTGAAGCGCGGAATATGCCTCGTTGTATTCGTCGTATTTTTGCAGCTTTACATCGGGGTAATTCTCAGTAAAATACGTTTCGGCTGTCGTTCCCTTTACCACGATTAGGGTTTTACCGTTAAGCTCGTCGGCGGAGCTTATGACCGCACTATCGGGAGATACCACTCCGAGAGCCACCTTCATGTATGGCAGCGCGAAATCCACCTGCTTGGCGCGCTCCTCAGTTACAGTGAAATTCGCGAGTATGATGTCAACCTTGCCGGTCTGAAGAAACTCCACGCGGCTTGCCGCCTCAACCGGTACAAGCTCCAGCTCAACGTTCAGGTCCTGTGCTATCCTGCGTGCAAAATAAACATCGTAGCCCTGATACTCTCCCTCATTGTCCACATAGCCGAAAGGCATTTTGTCAGAAAAAACTCCAATGGATATTTTCCCCTCCGACTTAATTTCGTCAACCGTTCTGTAATTGCCGTTCTCCGAACTGCCCGAATTTCCCGAGCCGCTCTCCGTGCCGGAGCACGCCGCCAGCGATAACGCCAGTATTGCCGCCGAAACTGCGGCTGCTATCTTCTTGATCATGTTCATAATTATCTCCTTATTTAAAAGAATTTTCCGCACCGCTGCGTTTTCCGCGAAGCGGAAAACTTCGCTATCCTCGCCGAGAAAGCTCCGCTCCGTTTCACTTTGCTCTGCTTTCACCGCGGATTGCAGGAAATTCATGCGTGGGCGGTCAGTTTACTTTCGCTTTCAGCACATTTGACCGCTCGATTTTTAAGCTTAGCTGAAATTTCTTTGCTATCCTCCCGCAAAAGCTCTGCTCCGTTTCACTTCGCTCTGCTTTCACGGCAGATTTCAAAAAATTCATGCGTGGGCAGTCAGTTTACTTTCGCTTTCAGCACATTTGACCGTTCAATTTTTAGACTGCTTAAAATAGCCTTAAAAATTTTAAATCCCCAAGAAAAGCGCGGAATTAATTTTCAGAAAGCAAAGCTATGAGGGAGTTTCTAAGCGGCAGTCTGCTTCGCGCAGCATTACCTATCAGGCGCTTTACCTTGAATAGGTAAACGTCTTTAAAAACTTACGCGCACGCTCCGTTTTGGGATTATGGAAAAACTCAGCGGGAGTTCCCTCCTCAACTATCACACCTCCGTCAAGGAAAACAACCCTGTCCGCCACTGCCTCCGCAAACGCCATTTCATGTGTGACTATCATCATGGTGGTACCGTTTTTCGCCAGATCAAGCACAACGTTCAGCACCTCATGCACCATTTCTGGGTCAAGCGCCGCTGTTATCTCGTCCAGCAGCATTATATCCGGATTCATAATAAGGCTGCGCACGATAGCAACGCGCTGCTTTTGCCCGCCGGAAAGCTCCGACGGATATGCTCCCGCCTTATCTTTCAGCCCCACTCTGTCCAACAATGCCAAAGCCGCCTCCGTTGCCTCCTCCCTGCCGCGCTTCTGTACCTTTATCGGCGCCAGAATAACATTGTTCAGCACCGTCATATGAGGAAACAGGTCATAGCTCTGAAAGACCATACCGATTTTTTGCCGCACTTTATGAAGCCCCGCGCCGCCATGCTCCACCGCCTCGCCATGCAGCGTAACGCTGCCGCCCTGAATAGGCTCCAGACCATTAAGGCAGCGCAGCAGCGTGCTTTTTCCGCAGCCCGATGGACCGATAAGTACCACCACCTCGCCCCTTGAAACACTGAGCGACAGGTCGTTTATTACCGAATTTTCACCAAAGCTTTTTACAAGATGGTTTATATCAATAATATGCTCGCTCATTTATCAGCCCTCCTTTTAGCCAGTCCGCGCGAAACAAGCGAAAGCGGAAAGCAAATCAGGAAATACAGCAGGAATATCGCCGCGTAAACCCATATCGCCGCGTTCGGATAGTCAAATCTGTTTGCGTCGATTATCTGCTTGCCCACCTTTAAAACCTCAGTAACGCCAATAAGCGATACCAATGCCGTGGTCATTATCATGCGCATAGAAAGGTTTATTATATTGGGGATAAGACCTCTGAGCGCCTGCGGAAAAATAATGAACAGATAAAGCTGCGGCTTACTTAAGCCAAGCGATATTCCCGACTCAAACTGGTGCTTCGGAATAGCTCCGAAAGCGCTGCGAACAAGATCGCCCACCTCTGCCGTTCCCCACAGGGTAAACACGATGACTGCCGAAACCTCGCCGCTCAGATTAGCCCCCGTGAGCTTTGTAACTCCGAAAAACACAATAAACAGGAACACCAGCTGCGGCATTATACGGATTATCTCTAAGTAAACGCGTGTAATCACCTTCACTACCTTATTTTTCAGTGTCATAGCCGCCCCCAGCGCTGAGCCAAGTATCAGCGAAAGACCTATCGAAATAAGTGCCAGCCTTACAGTGACCCAAAGTCCTTCCAGCAATCTCAACATATTGTTCCCGAGAAAAAGCACCTCAATTCCCCGCACGGCGCAGCCTCCTCTCCAGAACCGAGAACACCGCCGAAATAGGCAGTATTATAATAAGGTATGCCGTGACCAGCATCAGAAGTGCCTCCCACGTATTGTAATACATACCAATAAGGTCCTTTGTCACATACATCAGATCTGCCAGCGACACCGCGCTGAAAACACTGGTCTCTTTAAGCAGAAATATGACATTTGCGCATATCGCGGGAACAGATACCGAAAACGCCTGCGGGAATACAATATGCCGCATTATCTGTCCGCTCTTCATTCCAAGACTGGCGGCGCTTTCAAGCTGTATTTTCCCAACTGAGTTCAGACCACTTAAAAAGCTTTCAGCCATATAGCTTCCGCCCAAAAACGTAAGACCTATAATTCCGCACGCCTCACTTGAAAGAAGTATCCCCGCTTTCGGCAACCCGAAATACAGAAAAAACAGCTGCACGATAAGCGGCGTATTTCTGGACAGCTCAATATAAGCTGAAACTATCTGCCGCGCCACAGGAACGCGGTAATACTTTACCATCGCGCACACAAGCCCGACTATCACCGCGCACACTATCCCCGTCGCGCCAATGGTCAGCGTCAGCAGCGCCGCCTCGGCGTACATCGGGGTAAACTTTACAATAAAAGACCAATCCACAACATCACTCCGTCAAAAATATATGGCGCCAATGCGCCGGAGCTTTGTGTGAAATGTGCGCTTCGCAATAAAATAAGTATATCACACAAAGCATATAGTGTCAATAGGTTTTCTTTGTTTCCTTTAACAAAAGATTTAATAACCTCAAAAAGCAGCCTCCACCCGCCTTTTCGCGCGAAAGCGAGATATGATCCGCCGAAATATTATATGCGCCGACCAGCCGTAAAGTTATGAAACTGCGCCCATTGCTTAAATATTTTTATATTATACCATATTATTTTGGTTTTTTCAAGTATTAAGAGCAAAGATAATGTTAAATAATAATTTGTGCTATTAAGAAATGATGATCTAAAGCTGATTATTTAAAAGAATTTCCCGCATCGCTGCAAACGACGCTGAGTTTTGTGCAAAATGCTGCATAATATGTTAAGTATTAATAGCTATATTGCGCAAAATCTTTTGTCGCTTGCGCTATCCCGCCGTAAAAAGTTCCGCCAGCTTTGCGGGCTGCGTTTTTAAGTTTTGCGCAATATGCTGCTTGTTATCTTAAGCATTTACGCGACTGTTGCGCAAAACTTTTGGTTTGAGGGAAATTAATGTGTGGGCGATTTCTTTACCTCTGCATTCAGCGTCTATGGCTTCTTGATTTTTAAGTGGTTCATGGCAGCGTTGCGATTCTAACAAAATTATAATTTTAGAGCAAAATAACCCGCATAAGCCTGAATCCCCTTGAAAAAGGGGAAGAAATTTGATATTATTATAAGGGGGTGTGATAATGAGCGGATTTTCCGAATTGATAAAGAGCTTTGATAAAACAAGAGATTATATGAGGGACTTTTTTATCTATGGGTACAAGGTCAGGAACGACTTTAAGCGCAAAAGCTCACGAACCTACGATGACGAGAAAAGGCGTGTGGAAAGCTGGCTTGAAAACTTTCTGAGGTATGAGGACTCAGCACGCGGCAGGAAAATCTCCATTTGTGTAGACAGTGGGCATATTCACGAAAACCCGCTTTATCAGGCATATTATTCCAAAAGCTTTACTGATAACGATATAAAACTGCACTTCTTTCTGCTGGATATTCTGCGGGACAAATCCCCTTTGTCACTTCGGGAGCTAACCGAAGAGCTTGACAAGCGCTTTGGTATCCTTTTTGACGAACAGACTGTGCGCAACAAGCTTAAGGAATACGCCGACGAGGAGATAATACTGACCGAAAAACACGGCAAAACCGCCTACTTCCGTTCCTCCGACGATAGCGCCGAAAAGCTTTTTGACGAAATAAAGGGTCTTATGGACGCAGTTAAATTCTACTCGGAAACACAGAAATTCGGGGTTATTGGAAACAGCATTCTCAAATCGCTCGGACTGAAAAATGATCTGTTTTTTATGAAGCATAACTATATCGTACATACCCTTGAGGACGAGATACTGCTTAAAATAACCGAAGCAATGCGCCAAAAGCGTTTTGTTGTTCTGCGCAGCTTTTCGGGAAAACAGCGGCACACCGCTAATCCAACCGAGAATGAGAACACCGTCTTGCCGCTTCAGATACTGTCCTCGGTTCAGACGGGGCGGCGTTATCTCGCGGGGTATCTTCCGGATTTTAAACGATTCAATTCGTTTCGGCTGGACTCCATAAGGTCTGTAAAGCTCACTGAGCGCGCGGAAAATTATAGGCTTATACAAGAAAAATATGAAAAAAACATGAAAAAGTGCTTCGGGGTATCCTTTGGGGAGCGCCGCGATTCGGGAACGGTTACTCCAATTAAAATAATTCTGCACATCGACGAAAAAAACGAAGGCTTTGTTATAGAGCGTCTTGACCGAGAAAAGCGGTGCGGAACGGTTGAAAAAATTGCCGAAAACACCTTTGCGTTTACCGCGGATGTCTTTGACCCATTTGAGGTAATGCATTGGGCTAAGACATTCATTGGCAGGATAGTTTCCGTAGAGGGAGGCTGTGACGCCGCGCGGGATATGTTCCGCCGCGATATATACCGTATGGAAAAAATGTACATTACGAATAAAATAAATGAGGAGAACACGGAAAACGGAGAAAGCGAAAATAAAAATGACAATATTCAGTGAGGTCTACGGAACGTATTTTCGTATCGCTGCGGCGGTGCTTTCTAAAGACAGGATTACAGAATCGGAAATATACGATATTATAAACAAAGAAGGCTTCAGGGACTCCGCACTGTTCCTGCCGCAGAAGCTTATTCCCCGCACCGACGGAACGGATTGGGGTCTGCTTCGCAAAAATCACGATGGAAGCCTCAGTCCGGTTCTAAAAAATCCTCCAACCGCCGTTTTTACGGGACTTCAGAAAATGTGGCTGAAATCCCTGCTTGCTGACGATAAAATAAATCTTTTTCTGGGCAAACAGGAAAAAGAACTTCTTGCCGAAAGGCTTAAAGGTGTTCCCGAATTGTATAAAAACGAATTTTTCAGGTTTACAGATATTTTTACCGACGGCGACAATTTCGGCTCGGAACGGTATCATCAAAGCTTTTCGGCAATTCTTAACGCAATAAAGCGCCGTGAGCTGCTGGAAATACAATTTACATCAGGGCATGGGAAGCGTATTCGGGCAAAGTATCTACCGATAAAAATCGAATACTCGCAAAAAAACGACAAGCTGAGAGCATACTGTTACAGCTTCAAAAAAGGGCGGGTCTGCGGCTGCGGAACAATAAACATCGGCAGGATAGAGGAAATCCGCGAAACGGGAATTATTATATGCAGCGGGCTTTCCGATAAGCAATTTCTCGCCCGTATGAAATGCGCTCTGCCCGTTACGGTACATGTCACGGCGGAGCGCAACGCCGCTGAGCGTTTCACAGCAGAATTTGCCTCCTATGAAAAACATACCGAGCGCGACCCCGAAGACGGAAGTCTGCTAATAAAAATTTTTTATAATCCGCAGGACGAAACCGAACTGCTGATAAGGCTTCTAAGCTTTGGTCCAGTATTGGAAATACTTTCTCCTAAAGAGTTCAGGGAGCAGGCAGCAAAGCGTATAAGGGCACAGGCCGAGCTGATAAAGAATGTAAAATAATTTTTTTATCGGATATTAAAGCGTTTATAATAAAGTCCGTGTGCGGCATAACGCACGCAGGGATTTCCCGCACTGCCATGCTGTCAACATTGAGCAAAAAAAGTTGGCAGCCAGGCAGTGCGGGAAATTCTTTTTAAAATTTGCTCCGGATAAATAATGTATGTGTTAAATGAAGCAAAGCCCTTCTCCATCTCAACAAGCTTATATATTTCCAAAAATTTCTTAAATATTTTCGGTCAAATATAAAAAATCTGTTTCTTTTTTTAAAAAAGTATGTTATAATGAATGTGTATACTTATCGTCACATAAATGGCGAACAGAAAGGAAACCCAGATGAATATCAAAAAAGCAGCTTGTGCGGCGGCAGCCGTACTGACCGCCCTTGTGATTGGCGGCTGTTCCGTTAAAGTTGGAACAAACACAGAAATAAAGGACGACAAGGTGGTAGCCGAATCCACCGCGGAAAACACAGAAAAAATCGAAATAACATATCTTGATTTCAAAAAAGAGTATCTCTACTATCTTAAAGGACAGGGTATAACCGACGACAGCGAGGAAAGCGTTGCGGCGCGCTGCAAAACACAGCGTGAAACCATAATAAACTATCTTATCAACGAAAAAGTCATTCTTGAAAAGGCTAAAGAGCTTGGATTGGACAAGCTCAGCACGGAGGAGATGGACGCCGTTGAGGAGGAGTATGACAGAATGGTTTTAAGGCAGATCGCCTATTTCGCTGGTCTGACCGACGTTGACCCCGAGGTCACTCCGCTTACCGACGAACAGACCGAAACCGGCAACAAGGGCTTTGACGACTATCTGGCGTCATGCGGTCTGACGCGGGACGACCTGCTTGTGTGGCAGGTAAGTGCGGCGGTAACCAATAAGCTGCGTGAGGACACAGTAAAGGATGTCAGCGTGGAGCGCAGCGAGGCGGAAGCCACCTTCAACGATTATGTGGACAGCATAAAAAATCTGTACGAAAGCAATCAGGTCGAATATGAAAGCGGTGTTTACTCCGCATACTGGATACCTGAAGGTTCACGCAGGATAAAGCATATTCTTCTGGGATTTCAAGACACCTTTACTGACGAGCTGGGTCAGATGCGAGAAAACGGCGACAACGAGGGGGCGGACAAGCTTCGCGAGGAAAAATCCGCCGAGTTTGCCGAAACGAAGGAAAAAATAATAAATATGCTGGATAACGGAGCAGATTTTGATGAGCTTATAGATGAATACAGTGCCGATAAGGAAGGCTCCTCTGCAAATCCCGACGGCTATCTGCTTGTTCCTGACAGTCAGCTTTATATGGAAGAGTTCACTGAAATGGGGCAGTCTCTGGAAAACATCGGTGACTATGACACTGCGCTCACCGACTACGGTCTGCATATAGTGCTGTACGCGGGCGACGCGGTTGTCACAAAGGAAAGCGCCGAGAGCTATGTGGATTACATTTTTGAGCTTCTGAACGACGAAAAAAAGGACGTCTACTTTAACGACTCCCTTAAAGAGTGGAGAGATGCATATAAATTCAAAACAGACTACGACGCTCTAAAAATCGACGAGCCTGCCGAATCGGAGAAAAGTACCGAAGCATCCTGATTTACATTGAAAGGGAATTATATGAGCACACCGATTTGTGATTTCTTGGAAAGTTATTCCTTTCAGCGCAAACTAAGACTGCATATGCCGGGACATAAGGGAGAAAATCCAAATGACATTACCGAAATTTTCGGAGCGGACAGCTTATACGACTCCGACGACTCACGGGGGATCATCGCCCAGAGCGAAAGCATGGCGGCAAGAATATTCGGCGCAAAAAAAACTTGTTACTCTTGCAGCGGCAGCACGCTTGCCATACAAACAGCTCTGGCACTTCTGAAAGCTCGCGGCTGCAAGACTGTTGCCGCTTCGCGCTATTCCCACAGGTCGCTTGTTTCGGCGGCGGCATTGCTGCAAATGAATATAAAGTGGCTGTACCCGAAAGAGTATCTTTCTGCGGATGTCACCTATGACAAAGAAGCCCTGCGCGGAGCGGACGCTCTTTTTGTGACAAATATTGATTATTATGGCGGAACATGGAAGCATTTCAGGCCCGGCATACCGCTGGTGGTGGACAACGCACACGGAGCATACCTGCGCTTTGTTGACAAAAAAAAATACGGCACGGAATATCTCCACCCGCTTGAGCTGGGTTTTCCGCTTATGAGCGCGGAATCCGCCCATAAAACGCTCCCTGTGCTGACAGGCGGAGCGTATCTGCACTTCGCGGCGGGAGAGGATTCTTCGCGCGCCAAGGAAATGATGGCGATGTTCGGCTCGTCAAGCCCTTCATATCTTGTTCTGGAGAGCCTTGACCGCTTCAACGAAGTTATGGCAGGAGATTCTGACACAATAACCCGCGCCTGCGACGCTGTAATGGAGCTCAAAGAGAGGTTGGAAACTGCGGGCATTCCTTTGGTAAAGAGCGATTACCTCAGAATAGTGATAGACGCCCGAGCCTGCGGAATGAGCGGCTATGAGTTTGCGGCAAATCTGAGGTCAAGCGGGGTTGAGTGCGAGATGTCCGACGCCAACCGTGTGGTGCTGATGTTCTCATCCGCCAATAAAATAGAGGATTTTGAAAGAGCGGAAATAGCTATCCTTTTCGTGCGCAGAAAAAGCCCGATAGCTCCTGAAAAATATCCGGTAATAAAGCCTGCCGTACATATGCCGGTTCATGAGGCAATGTTCCTGCCTCAAAAGATTGTTCCCCTTAAAAAAGCAAGCGGAGAGGTGTGCGCGGGACTGAACGCGCCATGCCCCCCATGCGTGCCGCTTGTCATGCCTGGCGAAATAATAGACCACAATGTGATGGCAGCGCTGAAACAATACGGCGTAAAAAGAGTTGCCATTCTGGACAGAACTAAAACGGTTTAGGTGAACTATGGCGGTACGAAAGAAAAAGCGCAGAACGATTCTATGCGGCAGGGATAAATATGTGTGGTACTCTCTTGGGGGCGGCTATGATTAATAGGATCACAATATGGGCAATAATTGTGAAACGTCGTTCCTGCACATTATCTTTGAGGACAAAAAACGTATCCTTACCATACTGCTGAACGCTCCTAAACCGTATGCGGTAAGCAAGGGTACGGTTTTTCAAGGCAAACTCATAAGCGGCTGCTGGAAGCGGTATTTGCTGCCCTTTGAGATGCCCAAAAGCATTACTCCGCGGTTTGTTTCAAGAAATCATTGACTGGGCTGCCGATTCAAACAGCAGCACGGCAAAAATTGAGTATGACGGGCGCGATATAGGGTTTTAGCGATTTTCTCGCGGAATACCGCGCAGTCTGAAGCGGCGTTTGCCGTAAAGAGTTATTGTAAGGTCACACAGCCCCGCACGGCGCTGAAAGGGATTCTGCGAGAGCGTTTTCAGCACCGCCATGCGTTTCGGTATATATGCCCCATATAAGCGATATCCTTTTCGGGCGGATATCATCAACAAACTCGCTCCGTCGGATACACCTGAAAACCGCCAATACAGCCCACATGCCAGAACAGCCCACAGGCTTGCCGCCAAACCGTACCACAAAACGGTTTTCAGCAGCTCCGCCGATGGTATTATCCCAAAATAAAGTGCAAGCTTTGTAAGGACAAGCGCTGCGGAAAAGCCACCCGCCCAGCCAAGCGAAACAGCACAGTGACCAAACAGCGCTCTCAGCGGCGGTTTTGTTTCGGCGGAATATTTTATATCCGAACCGCAAAGCGACCGAAGAACGCGGCGGGCGGCATCTTGCCCAACGGGCGGAAATATCATCGTACCGCGGGCATACAGAGGAGCCTTGCGCACGGCAATGGCGGAAACCGTTTGGCAGGAAATCACCGCATCAAGGTTATTCAGTACAACCACCTGCTCATACAATATGATAAGCCCGCGCCTTACAGTTATAAATCCCTCATGCGAACTGACGCGGAAATCTGCCATGCTCATCAGCTTGGTAACGAACGCGAAGCCCCACGCTGTGAGCAGAAACACCGCGGCAAGCGCAGCAGCGCGCGGAATAGCAATGTGCAGCTGCTCCATGGTGTTTGAAAGCCCTGCGGCGGTATCGGAAATAGCGGCTATAATCCGTTCAATATATCCGCTGCCAAAAATTTTTCCAATACGATATAACGTAAAGGAAAACAGAACAACTCCGCTCAGTGCGCGGGTATCGACAAACGCTCCGAAGAATACCAGAGAGCGTTTTGGGCGTACAATATGCCCCCTGTTTTTGGGAAGAAAAGGCAGGTCTTCATCCTTTTTTAAATAAAAGCTGATTTTCCCCGAAAGGGTTTCAACGGTTATTTTTTTCGCGTAAAGCAGTCGCAGCAGCGGTCCGCGGCGAATCTCCGTCCGCGTTATCGCTTTTAACGGTACTACTGCACGGCGACGCAGCACAAGCCCTTTTTCGAGAACAATGCGGTCAGGCTCGAAGCACAGCTTCACAAAAAGTCTCCTAAGGAGATAATATAGAATTATTTTCATGGAGTTATATTCATAAGCCGTGCGCTGTCCCGCGTTTTTCGGCTTAAATAAAGGTATGAGAGGTATTTCACAATGACAACCGGTTGTATTATTCTGGCGGGCGGCGCGGGAAAGCGCATGAAATCCGAAAAGCCCAAAGTTCTGTGCGAGGTACTGAAAAAGCCCATGCTCGGCTGGGTAATGGACGCGGCGAAGAGCTTCGGGTTTGATACCATCGCCGTGGTAACGGGCTATAAAAATGAACTTACCGAGGAGTATGTCAAGTCCCGCGGGGATTTTGCCACCTACCTGCAAACGGAGCAGAAAGGCACGGGTGACGCGGTAAAGCGTGCCGCAGAAGTAGTGAAGCGCATGGACTGCGTATGCGTACTTTGCGGCGACGCTCCGTTTATTGACAGCGATACCCTGCGCGGCTCGTTCGAGCTTCACCAAAAAACGAAAGCGTCGGTGACGGTCATTTCCGCGGAAGTGGAAAACCCGATCGGCTACGGCAGAATAATCCGCGAAAATGGGAGATTTACAGCAATTCGCGAACAAAAGGATTGTTCCCCCGATGAGGCTGAAATATGCGAGGTGAACAGCGGGGCATACTGGTTTGATTCCAAAGAGCTGCTTGAAGTGCTGCCGAAGCTGTCTACCCAGAACGCGGCGGGAGAATATTATCTTACCGACTGTATAGAATTGATCGGAAATGCCTGCGCGTATAAAAGTGTCAACCCAGATATCGTACTTGGAGCGAATACCCGCCGCGGACTTTTCGAGCTTAACGAAAAAGCGCGTCAAAAAGTATTGTACGGTCTTATGGAACAGGGAGTTGAATTTCTCACCCTCGACGGTATCATAATATCTCCAGACGTAAAAATCGGCTGCGACACTGCGATACTGCCAAACACCGTTATTCTTGGAAATACGGTTATCGGAACCAACTGTAAAATCGGGGCTAATTCCCATATAGAAAACTGTACCGTGGGTAATAATGTAAAGCTTAACAACGTACAGGCATATTCCTCGACGATAGAAGACAACGTTTCCGTGGGTCCATTCGCGCAGCTCCGCCCTGGGACAATAATCCGCCGCGGAGTAAAAATCGGGGATTTTGTCGAGATAAAGAACAGCACTATCGGCGAAAATACCTCTGCAAGCCATCTCACCTATATAGGGGACAGTGACGTGGGGCGCGGCGTGAATTTCGGCTGCGGCTGCGTTACAGCCAACTATGACGGGATAGACCATCTCCGCACGGAGATAGGCGACCATGCTTTCATCGGCTGCAACACAAACCTCATTGCGCCTGTTAAGGTCGGCGAAAACGCGACAACCGCCGCAGGGTCTACGATAACCAAGCCCGTTCCCCCCAACTCGCTTGTGGTGGAGCGCGGCACTGAGCGTATTATAGAAAACTGGGAAAAGAATTTCAAGCGCAAGAGAAAAATCTAAACGGGGGTATAGCATGAAAGCTCTTGTTGTGGTGGACTATCAGGCGGATTTTGTGAATGGAGCACTCGGCTTCGCGGGCGCAGAGCTGCTTGAGCCGATTATTTCAGATAAAATAGCGAAATGCCGCAGCGACGACGGGCAGGTGATTTTTACGCTGGACACTCACGGTGAAAATTATCTTGAAACCGCCGAGGGAAAAAAGCTTCCCGTTATGCACTGCGTTGACGGAACGGCGGGGCATATGCTGTACGGCAGGATCGCGGAGTGTGTCGAGGAAAGCGATATTGTTATAAAAAAGTCTTCTTTCGGCTCGCTTGAGCTTGCCGATCTGCTGAAAAAGTGCGGCTTTGATGAGGTGGAGCTTTGCGGGCTGGTAACAGATATCTGTGTGGCGTCAAACGCGATAATAGCCAAGGCGGCTCTTCCCGAAAGCAGGATAGTTGTGGATTCAAAGGCGTGCGCAAGCTTTGACAAGAAAGCGCACGAAAGCGCCCTTGCGGTTATGCGTAGCATACAGATAGATGTGTTGGACTGATAATACCCCGCGGTGGCTTAAATACACGCAATAATTATTCCGGAAGAAGCACCGAAAGCATAAGACAGCAAATCGCCCGCGCATGAATTTTTCGCAATATGATTTAAAAGCGCAGCCTGTGAAGCGGACGGAGCTTTTAAATCGAGGATAGCGAAACCCGCCCCGCGGGTGGGTGAAGTGGTGCGGAAAATTCTTTTAAATAATTAGCCTAAAATCAACAAAAATTAAAAGCATTACAGACGAGAGCCGCCCAAAAATTGGGGAGCAAAGTCTCCGAAAGCATGAGTCAGCAAATCGCCCACACATGAATTTTCCGCAATCCGATTTGAAAGCGCAGTCCGCGAAGCGGACGGAGCTTTTAAATCGAGGATAGCGAAACCCGCCGCAGGCGGGTGAAGCGGTGCGGAAAATTCTATTAAATAAAGGAGCAAAGGCTTCAAAAACATGAGTCAGCCGACCGCCCACGCAGAAAATTCAAAACAGGAGTAAAATATGATAAGTGAACAAAATTACACTATGCTTTGTGATTTCTATCAGCTCACCATGGGAAACGGATATCTCAAGTCGGGGTACGCGAACAGAATTGCCTATTTTGACGTGTTTTTCAGGCGCGTTCCCGACGGGGGCGGCTGCGCCGTCTGCGCGGGGCTGGAACAGGTCATAGAATATATCGAGAACCTTCGCTTTGACGAGCGGGATATCGACTACCTTCGCTCAAAGGGTATATTTTCGGAGGATTTTCTCAAATATCTGCGCGACTTCAAATTTGAAGGGGATATCTACGCGATACCGGAGGGCACACCCGTTTTCCCGAACGAGCCGATTATAACGGTGCGCGCTCCTGCCATTCAGGCGCAGCTTATTGAAACAATGCTGCTGCTTCTGATAAATCATCAGTCGCTTATAGCCACAAAGGCGAGCCGTATAGTAAGAGCGGCTCAGGGCAGGGCTGTTTCCGAATTTGGCTCGAGACGGGCGCAGGGCGCAAGCGGAGCGATTCTCGGAGCGAGAGCCGCCTATATAGGAGGCTGCGCGGGCACCGCGTGCGTTATGGCGGACGAGCTTTACGGCGTTCCTGCAACGGGCACGATGGCTCACAGCTGGGTTCAGATGTTTGATTCCGAGCTGGAAGCCTTTGAGGAATACTGCCGCGTTTATCCCCACAGCGCTACCCTGCTTGTGGACACTTACAGCGTGCTTAAATCGGGAGTGCCCAACGCCATTAAGGCGTTTGACAATATCTTAAAGCCCCTTGGGGCGCGCCCCGTAGGGATACGTCTGGATTCGGGAGATATCGCGTACCTATCCGCCGAGGCAAGAAAAATGCTTGACGATGCGGGCTACCCCGACTGTAAGATAGTTGCCTCCAACTCGCTTGACGAGCATATCATCGCCGATCTTTTGCGTCAGGGGGCAAAGGTAGACCTTTTTGGCGTGGGCGAGCGGCTGATAACCGCCGCCAGCGAGCCGGTTTTCGGCGGTGTATACAAGCTGTGCGCTACGGAAGAAAACGGTGAGATTATACCAAAAATAAAAATAAGCGAGAATGTGGTTAAAATCACCAACCCGCACTACAAAAAGCTGTACAGGATATACGACAAAAAAACGGGCAAGGCGGTAGCCGACCAGATATGCGTTTACGACGAAGTAATTGACGAAAGCAAGCCGCTTGAGCTTTTTGACCCCGATTTCACATGGAAACGGAAGCGCGTTGAAAACTTCACCGCGCGTGAGCTTCAGATACCAATATTTAAAAGCGGCAGGCTGGTGTATGAGCCGCCGCAAATAGAGGAAATCAAAAAATACTGCGAACAGCAGATGGACACTATGTGGGAATCGGTTCTCAGATTTGAGAATCCGCACAATTATTATGTCGATCTGTCAAAAAAGCTGTGGGATATCAAGCACAGGCTGCTTGACAACAGGAGGGAAGTTACGTGAGTCTGCGTGAAACGGTAAACGCTTTTGGGCATGATGTCAGTGAGCATTTTAAGCGGGACAGCTACTGTTCCTTTGCGGCGGCAGAGGAAACGGAAGGTTTTCTGGACACCTCCGCGGAGCTGGACGGAAGCCGCGGGATAGCTTTTCTGTGCGACAGGATACGCGTGGATTTTGACGGGGTTATACGTCAGATGAGTTATGAGGATATCAGTGAAACGGAGATTATTGAAAGCTTTGAGAGCGATTTTGCCGACGAGCTTATGATAAAGGGCAAAACAGCCGTGCGAGTCTCTGATTTCTCAATAAACAAGCGATTTTTAAAGCTGCTTGTGGATACTTTATGTTTGCGCTATAAGCAATTCACGCCCGAAGAACGCGAAAAATGCCGCAGAGAGTGCCGCGCGAGAAGCTCCGCAAGATATGCGGAGATGGACGAGGCGGCAGCTGCCGCGGCAAGGCAGGTCGCGGAAAGAACTGCCAAAAAGCCAACACCGCGCCCCTCTAACTCCACATCGGCTTCGCATGTGCGTCACAGCCGTTCTGCAAATGTTCCGACAAACACTTCGGATAATCGTCGGGAGCGCTCCGCGTCATCTGCTTTAACGGCTCAAGCAGCCCGTACCGACCCAAAACGTGCCGTGCAGACTTCACAGCCAATACAGGAAATCAAACCTGCTGTTCCAAGCTCTGAGGTTAAAGCGAAGCTGCCTGCTGCTCCGCCAGTGCTGCCAGCGCTTGATATAGATGAGCCGCGCTTCAGCGTCCCTGAAAATCATGTGCCGCTTGAAATAACGGAGGAGAAAATCGAGTGGCTCAGCAATCCTAAAGAGCATGAAGAAACCAGCTATATCAACGAAAGCGATTTAGAGGATATGAGTCATGAGGAAACCATGTCCTATCTGCTGTCCTCAATTAATGAAATAAACGCGCCTGCCGCTGCTAAAATTGAATCACTCCCCAAAAACAAAGACATTGATTATAAGACCCCGGAAGCCTCAATGACGCTGCCTGAAACAAAAGCAGTGACAAAACCCGCTTTGGACAAGCCCCACCACGAATACATACCGCCCGTAATAGCAGAAATCGATGCCGCAGGCTCAGACGCCAAAGCTCCCGACGTGCACGAAAACGTTTCCGAACCCGAAGCACCGCCCGCAAGCCCGTTTACGTCCGAACCTCATTCAAAGGACATCTATATTAAAGCGAGCCGAAAGATACGCGAGATTTGCGAGAGCGGACGGCTCACCCGTGAGGAGATACAAAACGCTCTGAAAGAACATCTGGTTTCCGCGGCGGCGCAGTTCGCAGAAATCGCGGGAGAGAATGATAATATTCCATGGCACATTATACCAAAGATAGAAGAGCTGCGCGCTGCTTCGGAAAATCTGGAATATTATTTCACGCTGGGTGAGGATATTGCGGAAAGAGTGATGTTTTTTATGATGTATCAGATGCTTTCTTACTCCGACAGGATAGTCGAAGCTCCTGAAACCAAAGAGCGGCTGAACTACTTCTTTAAGCGTTACGGACCATCGGGAATAATGCTATCCATGCTGGATATGAGAGTACAGTAGCACTTATTCGCAAAATAAGTCGCATATATCATCAAATGAATAATATGGCGTTAAAAAAAGAATAATAATAAACCTTGACTTATTGAAAAAAATCGTGTATAATGATATATGTGGAGAGATTTTTTACAGGAACTCTCAAAATATTATGTTAAAGGAGATTTTAAATATGGCACTGACAACCAACCCCAACGTTTTGAAGTGGGTGGAGGAAATGACTGCGCTCACCAAGCCTGACAAGGTTGTATGGATCGATGGCAGCAAGGCTCAGCTTGATGAGCTGACAAACGAGGCGCTGTCTACCGGCGAAATGCAGAAGCTCAACGAGGAGAAGCTCCCCGGCTGTCTGTATCACAGAACCAAGCCCAACGACGTTGCCCGCGTTGAGGACAGAACCTTTATCTGCTCACGCGAGAAAGAAAACGCGGGTCCCACCAACAACTGGATGGATCCCAAGGAAATGTATGCAAAGCTAACCCCCATGTACGACGGAGTTATGAAGGGAAGAACCATGTACATCATTCCCTATTCTATGGGTCCTATTGGCTCTCCCATCGCTAAGGTAGGCGTTGAGTTAACCGATTCCATCTACGTTGTTCTGAATATGAACATCATGACAAGAATGGGTGCTGACGCGTTCAAGAATCTGCCCGAAGGTTCAAACGATTTCGTTCGCTGCCTGCACTCCAAGGCGGACGTTGACCCCGAGAAGCGCTATATCGTACAGTTCCCCGAGGACAACACCATCTGGAGCATAAACTCCGCTTACGGCGGAAACGTTCTGCTTGGTAAGAAGTGCTTTGCGCTGCGTATCGCTTCTTATCAGGGCTGGAAAGAGGGCTGGATGGCAGAGCATATGCTTATTCTCGGCGTTAAGAAGCCCGACGGCGATATCAAGTATGTTACCGCTGCTTTCCCCTCTGCGTGCGGCAAGACCAACCTCGCGATGCTCATTCCTCCCGCTGTTTATAAGGAGGCAGGCTACGAGGTATTCACTGTCGGCGACGATATCGCGTGGATGAAGCCCGGTGAGGACGGCAGACTGTATGCCATCAACCCCGAGAACGGTTTCTTTGGCGTTGCTCCCGGCACAAACGAGAAGTCCAACTTCAACGCGCTGGAGTGCACCAAGAAGAACGCTATCTTCACCAACGTTGCCATCAACCTTGACGATAAGACGGTTTGGTGGGAGGGACTTGACAAGAATCCTCCCGAGAACGCTGAAGAGTGGAAGGGCGCTAAGGTAAACGGCAAGGAGTTTGTATCCGTAATGGGCGAGGACGGCAAGCCGCAGAAGCTGGCTCACCCCAACAGCCGCTTTACCGCTCCCGCTGTTAACTGCCCCTGCCTGAGCAGCGAGTTTGACAACCCCAAGGGTGTTCCCGTAAGCGCTATCGTATTCGGCGGCAGACGTGCTTCCACCACTCCGCTGGTTTACCAGTCATTCAACTGGAATCACGGCACATATGTCGGCTCGGCTGTTTCCTCTGAAACTACCGCCGCAGCTACCGGCGCGGTAGGAGTGCTCCGTCACGACCCGATGGCTATGAAGCCCTTTATCGGCTACAACGTGGGCGACTACTGGCAGCACTGGATAGATATGGGCGTTAAACTTGGCGATAAGGCTCCCAAGATATTCAATGTAAACTGGTTCAAGCAGGACGAGAACGGCAACTTTATCTGGCCCGGCTTCGGCGATAATATGCGCGTTCTTGACTGGATAATCAAGCGCTGCGAGGGTACTGTTGACGCGGTTGAAACTCCTATCGGATACCTGCCCAAGCCTGAGGACATCAATGTCAAGGGTATTGAGGACGAGGTTACTCCCGAGGTTATGGATAAGCTGCTTGCAGTTGACAAGGATCTCTGGACTAAGGAGATCGCGGAAATGCGCCGTTACTATGCTGAGGATATCGAGGCTAAGGGCGGTAAAGTTCCCGCGGAGCTTAAGAAGCAGCTGGATGAGATTGAGGCTCGGCTTAATAAGTAATTTTGATATAGCATAATTTTCCCCCGCTCGTTTGAGCGGGGGAATTTTTCATGTACCCTTATAATAATGTGAAAAGCATTATAATACCCAAAATTATTGCGAGTGAAACGGCAATCTGGAATATAATCCAAATAAAATGTAGATTATCATATATTCTTAATAATATAAGTTCTTGCCGTTCTTTGGAATCTGATAGTTTGTTGAACACATGGTTTCCTTGTGAATTAACATATGGCTTTCCCTCAGCATCTTCTAAGCAAATAATATTTTGAGGCAATTCATCACCGCGCTTTAACATTTCATTATATCTGTTGTTTTCTTCAGCATTGCAATCTGTGAGTACACCAGCAATTCGCCTTAGAGTGTCAATATTTTTCATTTAGTCATTCTCCTTTTATCTTGGTTGCTTCAATACTACGTTAGTTTCATTGCTACTTACATTTGATGTATCCAAAGATGGTAATTTCTCAATCGGTATATTTTTTAAATCCGCATTGCACAATGGACATACCTCATTATAAGCTACAATCCTTTTGTGACAGTTCGGGCATCTTTTTGCTTTCATAAAATCTCCCTCCAAACAAGTTGTTGAAATACTTACTTAGATTAATCCCAACTCCTCCCAATATTCAGTTAATGCTAAGTTCAAATTCTTAACGCTAACGTTTTCAAAGTCATGTGGCTCTCCTGCATATTTTTTGTTGTCGTGATTGTTCTCTACAATATTACCTTTTTGGAACAAAAGATAATTAACACTATCTGAATTATTTGGGGACCAGTCTTTTACATACCAATCGGATGTCCATAAGATATATTCTTTATTTACATTTCCGCCGACCCTGTTATCTCCAGAAATTTTAATTAAACACCTTGGACCATTATAATCTCTATTGTATAATTTGCCACCAATTATTACATCATCGTCCATAAGATTTTGAACGCTAAGCAATTTGATAGACTGTGGGGTGTAGAAAATATCTGACGCAATAATCAATGCTTCAAAAATTGACCGTTCTTCATCAGATAAAGCCTCTATTGCTGATTTTGATGTTTCTTCTGATATTTCCACTACGTTATCTACTTCTGAATTGTTTACAGATTGCTCCGAATTACCATTACCACAAGCAGTTAATAATAAAGTAGCCGCTAATAATACAATTAAAATTTTTCTTTTCATTTCAATTCCTCCAAATTAAGTTTGTTCAAAATTTCATCGCGTTTATCCAAGCATGGTTGACACATTCTTAAACTTCTCCCTTTAGATTTCACAGCATCGCTTTCTGTTTCAAAATAATCACTGTTTGATGATCCATGAGCGTCCTTGCACAACCCATGAATATGAAGTGTATTGGTTCCCTTGTTATAAATGTATAATTTAACCTTTTTCATATATCTCTCCAATACACTTTTTGCGAACCGACTATAATAATATTATATCACAATAAAATAGAATTGTCAAGTGTTTTTTAACTATATAGTTTATTTTTTAATCATATACTATTAGTGTAAAATAGAATTAAGAGGTGATTATTTTGCACTATGTGGACTATAAAGAAGTGGGAAAACGAATTGCGGCTCGCCGCCGTGAACTTGGCTTAAAGCAATGGCAGGTAAACGAAATGGCGGGGCTTTGCAACAATTACCTGTCAAATGTAGAGCGCGCGACAACGGTCATAAGTATTGATGTGCTGATGAAAATATGCTCCGCCCTTGACACCACCCCCGACGCACTTTTGTTGGGCGCAGTTGCGGACGAAGAGAACGACTATATCCGATCTATCACCAACCGCGTGCAAAAGATGTCATCTAAACAGGCGCGGCTCGCCCTTAGCCTTATGGATTGGATACTCACACAAAAACTTGAATAAAAATTTCCCACCGAAAAACGGGGACTAATATTGATTATTTTTGGATAACATGTTATAATGAATGTAACAAGGAGAAAATATAATTATGAAAAAAACATTTACTCTTTTTTTAACAGCGATAACAATTACGCTGACGGGCTGTGCTCCACAGACTTCAGCAAACCCCAATATTGACCGTGAAAGAATGTCACAGAAAACCGACCAGTCAATGCCGGAACCTTTCGATATCAGCTGTGGTGATATAAATAATAACTTTTTTCTCCCATGTATTAACCGTTTTGACAGCGTTACTACCGACCTATGTGATTTAGTAGATTATGAAGCGCTTCAGCAGTGGATTGATATAATGAACTCAAATGAAACGCCATGTGATATAGAAGATTATATAAATATATACTCCTTTATGGTATATTTTGATATTTCCACCGAAGAGGTATGCCGCATTCTCGAAGAATCCAATGAATTTTATCTGGATAAAATCGGGGATAACCCCGATTCGGGATTGTGGACAATAATATATACAGATGATGAATTGGATGCTCTCAGAACCGGAGACAAGGAAATTATTACGGCGCAGTTTGCGGCGGATTTATCAATAGTGGTCGAAGATAAAATATATTCTCCGAACTGGGTATATTACCATACCACCGAGGATTACGCTGCATGCGGAATAACCGCCGAAATGCTTTCTGAAACTGCTTCGGAATATTCGGCAATAAACTTCACTGCCGAAGCGCGTGAAGCTCTGGAAAGCAAGCTTTCCGATTTTGCGCAAACTGCTGTTTCTTTGGAGTAAGCCAATACATAAACATAAAAATTCCCCGCCGAATTCGGCGGGGATTCATATTTTATTGCTTTATTTCCCAAAGCCCGCGGTATCGATACGATTGAGCGCGTGCTTCAGCTTAGCCTCGGCAAGGCGCAGCTCGTTGTCGCTCTGCGCTGCCTTTATCCTGCCCTCGGCAGCTTCCTTGGCGGCATTAGCACGAGTAACATCTATCTCGTCCGACCATTCGCAGGTCTGAACCAAAATAGTCGTTTTCTCATGCGAAACCTTAATAATTCCGCCCGAAGTTGCCGCGTGACGGAACTCGCCGTCCATCATCACACGCATCTGACCTATTCCAAGCGCCGCGCAGTACGGCTCGTGCCCATTGAGGATACCAACGTCCCCGACGGTCGTACGCACAACTATCTGCTCGGTCTCGCCGTCAAAAACCGTCTTTTCAGGCGTGATTATCTGCAGCTTAAACGGAGTCATAATATTCCTCCTTTAGCCCTTCTTAGCCTTCTCGACAGCCTCGTCTATGCTGCCTACAAACAGGAACGCGGACTCGGGCAGGTCGTCGTGCTTGCCCTCGATAATTTCCTTAAAGCCGCGGATAGTCTCCTTAAGAGGAACGTATCTGCCCTCATATCCAGTAAACTGCTCCGCAACGGAGAACGGCTGCGACAGGAAGCGCTGTATTTTTCTCGCGCGGGATACCGTCAGCTTATCCTCATCGGACAACTCGTCCATACCAAGAATAGCAATGATGTCCTGAAGTTCGTTGTAGCGCTGAAGTATAGACTGTACCTCGCGGGCTACCTGATAATGCTCCTGACCAACGATTTCGGGAGAAAGGATTCTCGAAGTGGATTCCAGCGGGTCAACCGCGGGGAATATACCCATAGACGCAATGTTTCTCGAAAGAACCGTCGTAGCGTCCAGATGGGCGAACGTGGTCGCGGGAGCGGGGTCGGTAAGGTCGTCCGCGGGAACGTATACCGCCTGAACCGATGTGATGGAACCTTTCTTTGTGGAGGTTATTCTCTCCTGCAAAGCGCCCATCTCGGTTGCCAGCGTGGGCTGGTAGCCAACGGCGGAGGGCATACGACCCAACAGCGCCGAAACCTCTGAGCCTGCCTGCGTGAAACGGAAGATATTATCAATAAAGAGAAGAACGTCCTGGCCCTCTTTATCACGGAAATACTCCGCCATTGTAAGACCCGACAGCGCAACTCTCATTCTCGCTCCCGGCGGCTCGTTCATCTGACCGTAAACAAGAGCGGTTTTGTTGATAACCCCCGATTCCGTCATTTCTCTGTAAAGGTCGTTGCCCTCACGGGTACGCTCTCCTACGCCGGTGAAAACCGAGATACCGCCGTGCTGCTTGGCAACGTTGTTGATAAGCTCCATTATAAGTACCGTCTTGCCGACGCCTGCGCCGCCGAAAAGACCGATTTTACCGCCCTTAAGGTAAGGCGCGATAAGGTCTACGACCTTGATACCCGTTTCCAGTACCTCATTGGAAGCCTCCTGCTCCTCAAAATTCGGAGCGGTGCGATGAATCTCCCACTTCTCCTCGGTTTCGGGCTGCGGCTTGTTGTCAACAGCCTCTCCGAGAAGATTGAAGATTCTTCCGAGAGTTTCCTTTCCGACGGGAACCTTTATAGACGCGCCGGTATCGACCGCGTCCATACCTCTGACAAGACCGTCCGTGCTGCCCATAGCGATACAGCGCACCGTATCGTCGCCGATATGCTGCGCCACCTCGACAACCAGCCTTGAGCCGTTATTGTCGATTTCAATCGCATTCAGCAGATTAGGCAGATTTTCGGGCGTAAACTTGATGTCAAGCACCGCGCCGATTACTTGGACAATCGTGCCTATGTTCTGTTTTGTCATATTCTAACTTTTCCTTTCTTATAGGAATTGCAAAGAATTTTTTGTTGATTATTCCTGAGCGCTCGCGCCCGAAACAATATCGATGATTTCCGTTGTTATGCTTGCCTGGCGAGCACGGTTGTACAGCAGCGACAGGCTCTCCGTCATTGCGTCCGCGTTGTCGGTAGCGTTCTCCATTGCGGTTCTGCGCGCACCCTGCTCCGAAGCGTAAGCCTCTACCACGGCACACTGTATAAGACTTGCGGTAAAGCGCGGGATTATACGGTTGAAAACCGCCTCGGGTGAGGGGTCGTAATTCATTGTACCGTAGTTTTCCAGCTTGACGGTTTCCATGGGCAGCATGGCCATCTGCTGCGCCTCCTGCGTTATTGAGGAAACGAACATCGTGTAGAATATCTGCACGTCGTCCACCTCGCCGCTGCGGAACATCTCAATAGCTATATCCGCGATATCCTGAGCCAGATTGGGCTTGATATTTTCCGCGATTCCCGCATAGGAAGCCACGATATCATATTCGCGCTTGTCGAAATACTCTATCGCCTTTTTACCTATGGCGATTATCTTCGGCTTTTCCGCGTCGCCTGCGTGAGCCGACGCCGCAAGCTTCAGTACGTTGGAATTATAGCCTCCCGCCAGACCTCTGTCACCCGCAATAACGATAAACAATCTGTGCTTTACTTCACGCTTCACGGTGAAGATCGTGGAGAGATCCGTATTTGCCGAAGCTATCTCACACAGCGACTTGTAAAGCTCGTTAAAGTAGGGACGCGCCTGCTCCGCGCGCATTTTCGCCTTGCGGAGCTTACTGGAGGATACCAGCTCCATCGCCTTTGTTATCTGCCTTGTAGAGCCGACAGATTTAATACGGCGCTTGATATCCTTCATATTACCCGATGCTATAATATCACCCCCAAAAGTTATTTGACAGCCATCACCTTAAACGTTGTCGTTGGTGGTGATATATCTGACCTTTTTTTCAATGTACAGCCACGCCACGGCAGCTACCGCGAGGGTAGCCATAACAGCAGCGATAATGCTCAGTACAAAAGACGCCTGTTTCATAATACTCCTTTCGGGGCTTAGCCCGCATAGGTGGAAGCAAAGCTTGAGAGTACTCCCTTAAGCTCCTCCTCAATTTCGGGGGACATAACCTTATCCTTGCTTATGCTGTCAAGGATTTCGGGCTTGGTGCTTCTGATATGGTCAATCAGATCTTTCTGATAGGGCTTGATCTTTTCAATGGGAATCGACGCAAGATAATTGTTGATAACCGCGTAGATTATAACCACCTGCTCCTCAACCGCCAGCGGCGAGTTCTGATCCTGCTTCAGAACCTCAACTATGCGCTCGCCTTTTGCCAGACGATCCTTCGTATCCTTATCGAGGTCGGAACCGAACTGCGAGAAAGACTGAAGCTCTCTGTACTGCGAGTAGTCAAGCTTAAGAGTACCCGAAACCTTTTTCATCGCCTTTATCTGCGCGTTACCGCCGACACGGGAAACCGAGATACCTGGGTTTACCGCGGGACGCACGCCCGAGTTGAACAGCTCACTCTCAAGGAATATCTGTCCGTCGGTGATGGAGATAACGTTCGTCGTGATATAGGCGGAAACGTCGCCTGCCTGCGTTTCAATTATGGGAAGCGCCGTAAGCGAACCGCCGCCGTACTCGTCATTAAGACGTGCCGCGCGCTCAAGAAGTCTGGAGTGCAGATAGAATACGTCGCCCGGGTATGCCTCACGTCCCGGCGGTCTTTTAAGCAGCAACGAGAGCGCTCTGTAAGCTACCGCATGCTTTGAAAGATCATCATATACTATAAGTACGTCCTTACCCTTTTCCATAAAATACTCGCCCATTGCGCAGCCCGCGTAGGGAGCAATAAACTGCAGCGGAGCAAGCTCTGAAGCCGTGGAGGATACAACGATAGTATACCCCATTGCGTTGTTTTTGGTAAGAGTGTCAACCACATTGGCAACAGTGGAGTTCTTCTGACCTATCGCAACATAGATACAGATAACGTCCTTTCCGTTCTGGTTGATTATGGTGTCGATGGCGATAGCGGTCTTACCCGTTTGTCTGTCGCCGATTATCAGCTCACGCTGACCTCTGCCTATGGGTATCATAGAGTCAATAGCCTTGATACCTGTCTGAAGAGGTACGTTAACAGGCTCTCTCGTGATAATGCCCGAGGCGATCTTCTCAATCGGACGGGTTTCCTTGGCGAGAACGGCTCCCTTGCCGTCAATAGGCTGCCCGAGGGAGTTTACAACACGTCCGATAAGCTCCTCGCCTACCGGCACGGATACGATGCTTCCCGTGCGCTTTACGGGGTCGCCCTCTTTAATGCCTGCGTCAGAACCAAGCATAACCGCGCCGACAAAGTCCTGCTCGAGGTTAAGCGCCATGCAGCGAACGCCGTTCTCAAATTCGAGAAGCTCGTTGAGCATGCACTTTTCCAGACCGTGAATACGCACGATACCGTCACCGACGGTAACTACCGTACCCACATCTCCGAGCTGGATCTTCGCATTGTAGTTCTTTATTCGGCTCTTTATCAGACCCGTTATTTCATCGGGGCGTAAATCCATTAAATACATCCCTTTCTGTCGTGATATTCCGGTAAGACCCGTTCATCAGGTGATAACGGAGCCAAGCTCCTGCCTGAGCGCGTTGAGCCTTGCCTTGACGCTTCCGTCATAAC
>CAJTMU010000011.1 GCA_910577365.1 uncultured Oscillospiraceae bacterium
ACCCCTGATTATGCAAAGTTCAAAAGAGCCTATACCCTATAAAATCAGCAAAAGTGTAGGCTCAACTTTGCATAATAACTTACTTTTCATAACCCACACCGCCTTTCTGGTTGGCGATGGCGATGATTTGCGTGTTCAAGATAATCACCTCGTTTCTTGGTATGAAAAAAGGGAGAATGTGACCGGAATCAACATTCTCCCTTAGAAACGATATGTGATTGTGCAATAATCTGTCTTTTGTGAGGTTAGCTTTTGAGAGCCATCTCGCCGCAAACCCGCATGAATACTGGATTTTTGCCTGTTTGCTTTCCCTTTCCCCAATAACCTGTGTTCAACGAAATGTACGCCCGCGACGTATCCAAGAAAACCAAGGCGGCGAAAAAAGCCAAGGCGCGCGACGGTCAATTCATCGGCTCGAAGGCTTCATTCGGTTACAAGATCGATCCCGCCGACCGTCATCATCTGATAGTCGACGAGCCTGCCGCGCAGGTGGTAAAGCGGATATTCAGGCTTGCCGCCGAGGGAATTGGCTACAATAAAATGGCGAAAATGTTCCGCTAGGAAAAGGTGCTTACGCCTATCGCTTACTTCAACAAAAACAATCCCGACTACTTCAAAAGCGATTACTGGCGTAAGGAATTCGACTGGCACGTTACCTCGATACGCGCGATTCTGGACAACGAGGTCTATCTCGGTCAGCTTGTTTACGGCAAGCGACGCAACAAATCCATAAAGAGTAAGGAAAAGGTAAAGAACCCGCGTGAGGAATGGATAATTGCCGAGAACTGCCATGAGCCTATCATCACAAAGGAGCTTTGGGATACGGTTCACCGAATACTAAGCGCGAAACACCGTCCCGCTAAGAACGGCGAGGTTCAGATGTTCGCGGGGCTGCTCTACTGCGCGGACTGCGGTCACTGTCTCACCTACTCGCAAAAGCAGCGCGCCGACGGGACTTATCACGGCTCGTATTCATGCTGGATGTACAAGACCCACGGCAAGGAATACTGCGCGTCGCACTACATCACATTCGATGTGATATACGATATTGTGTTGACGGATATACGCAGAAATCTGTTCCGATACCGCTATGACAGCAAAAAATTCGCGGAGTTTCTCGGGAGCAAATACAAGTCGATGACCGACAAGACGATGAAGCGGCTTGAGAGCGAATACGGACAAAAGCAGCGGCGCTGTGACGAGCTGAACCGAATACTGTGCAAGCTGTACGAGGACAATGCGCTCGGGAAGATACCCGACAGCCGCTACGAGCTTATGACCGCGGAATATGAAGCCGAGCAAGCGGAGATCAGGAAAACACTCCCCGGCTTGGCGGCACAGCTTGACGAACTGAAACGCGGCGCGGATTCATCGGCTAAATTTATAAATGTTATCCGCAAGTACACCGATGTGGAGAAGCTAGACGCGGCGATACTGAATGAGCTTATTGACAAGATCGTTGTTCACCACAAGGAAAAATCGGACGACGGCAGAACCTATCAGCAGATCGAAATTTTTTACAGGTTCGTCGGAAAGCTGGACGCGGCAATTGAAAAGGCGGCATAAGCACCGGCAAACGGAACTGTAAAAAGAATATTAACGAACGGATTTGATCTCCTTATCAACAACACATGGTCGGGGGTTCGAGTCCGTTCACCAGCTCCACAAAATGTGAACAGTTTGGCGTTGCCAAGCTGTTTTTTCTTGTAGCTTTAGCGCAAAAAACCACCGGCTGAGCCGGTAGAATAAAAATCTTTAGATATTAAGCAAAAAGGAACCTCCCGTGTTATAATAGGTGTAGGTTTGGCGACCACATCTAAAAAACAAAGGAGGATGTCAAATGGATGACAATCATAGTTTATCACATTCCAAGTGGAATTGCAAGTACCATATAGTATTTGCACCGAAATATAGGAGGCAAATAATATATGGGCAGATAAAGGCGGACATAGGGAAGATACTGCGGCAGTTGTGTGAACAGAAGAAAGTAAACATAATAGAAGCAGAAGCGTGTCCGGATCATATACATATGTTGGTGGAGATACCACCGCATATGAGCGTGGCAAGCTTTATGGGATATTTGAAAGGGAAGGGTTCTCTGATGATATTTGATAGACACGCGAATTTAAAGTACAAGTATGGCAACCGGCATTTCTGGTGCAGAGGTTACTATGTTGACACGGTAGGAAAGAATAAGAAAGCGATAGAGGAGTATATACGCAATCAACTGACCGAGGACATAGCAAATGACCAGATAACGTTGAAAGAGTACATTGACCCGTTTACGGGTCGCAAGAACCAGTAAGCAAAAGAACAGCCGCTTAAGCGGCTGCTCGTGAATAAGATGCGGTTGCCAGATCTTTCAATGCGCCTTCAGGCGCAAGCCGGTACCAGGCGCTTGAAGCGCCAGTGCAAACCACGCGTTTCACGCGTGGTTATGATTGAAATTTTATGCGATGACGTTGCGTGGCATTTAGACTTTTTCTACAAGCTGAAATCATAAAAATATCCGCGGCGCTTGTCCGCGGATATTTTTATGATTTCAGCCTTTCACCCAATGCCGCGTTGGTCAATCAACCTTTATGACCTCCACAGGGCAGCTCTGGGCAGCCGAGAGCGCACTGTCAGAGTTCTGGGCAGTCACTTCTCCGCACACCTCTGACAGTCCGTCGTCCGCTATCCTGAAAACCTCGGGGCACATCTCCGCGCAGACTCCGCAGCCTATGCAGCCATCTCTGTCGACCGTTACTTTCATTTTCTTTTCCTCCTTGAAGAAGTTGGCATTTACTGCCTTAAGCCCTATTATTGCCGCCCTGTTCGGTATTATTCACGTGCGGTATCCCATGCTTCTTTTGCCATATCGCAGAAAAAGTTTTGCACCCCCCTTGACAATTCGGGACGAATTTGTTATAATTATGTAGTTAAGGCAAAAAAGCCTTATTCCTTTCTCGCGCTTAAGCGTGGGATATATATCCATAAGGAGGTGCTTAAAATGGCAAAATTAGCAGAAAAGTACGAGGCAGTCGTTGTTTTTTCTCTGAAAAAAGACGAGGAGCAGATAAAGGCTCTTACCGCCAAGTTTACTGACCTTATCAAGGCGAACGGCACGCTTGCCGACGTTGACGAATGGGGAAAGAGAAAGCTCGCTTACGAGATAAACTACGAGTCCGAGGGCTATTATGTACTCTTCCATTTCGAGTCGAAGCCCGATTTCCCTGCGGAGCTGGAGCGCGTACTGAACATCACTGACGGCGTTCTGCGCTTCATCGTTGTTCTTGCTCAGGAAGGCAAGCACTGATAAAAGCCTTTGGCTTTATCGGAGTTTCCGCAAAAAAGATTTTTTGGTCGGCGTGACATAACAGGAGGTACGTTTAATGTACAACAAGGTGATTATGATGGGTCGTATAGTAAACGATCTTGAATTAAAGACCACTCCTCAAGGGGTAAGCGTTTGCTCTTTCCGTATCGCGGTAGACAGGCGCTTTCAGAACAAGGGTGAGGAAAAGAAATCCGATTTTTTCAACGTAGTTGCGTGGCGTCAGCAGGCGGAATTTGTAACCAAGTACTTCCATAAGGGCCGTTCGATCCTTGTAGAGGGTGAAATGACCACAAGACAGTACACGGATAAAAACGGAAATCCCTCAACATGGTATGAAATAGTAGCGGACAGGCTGTCCTTTACACCCGAGCCGAAGCAGCAGGGCGCTTACAGTGATACCTATTCGGCACCGCCCCCCGCCGCACCGCCTCAGCAGGCGTCGTCTCAGATGCCCGCGCCTGATTTTACGGCGGCGGACTCCGACGACGATTATCCATTCTGATAAAATAAGGAGGTTCAGTATCATGGCTGAAAAGTTTGAAAAATCTGCTCGTCCCGTAAAGCGTGCCAGAAAAAAGGTGTGCCAGTTCTGCGCGGACAGAGTTGAGTTTATCGATTACAAAGACGTTGCTAAGCTTAAAAAGTGCATGACCGAGCGCGCGAAGATTCTTCCCCGCCGCGTTACAGGCTGCTGCGCTTACCACCAGAGAGAGCTTACGGTAGCTATCAAGAGAGCAAGACAGATTGCTATCATTCCTTACGTAGCTGATTGATTTAAAATTAAAGCTGCCCGCTTTCTGCGCGGCAAAAATTATTTGTTTATCCTGAGGGGTTACGCGATATTCTGCGTAACCCCTCTTTTTATATTCATTCTGATAACATTTCTTGATTCGGCTCTCATAAAATCGGTCTTAACCGCATAAATTCTTATAAAAACCAATATCACGGAGGTATTTTATGGACGATATGAAAAGGCTGATAGAAAAGTACAAGCAGGAGCTGATGGAATACAGCAAGGCGGCGGCGCCAAAGGAAAATCTTACATTTCCCGAGATGATTGAAGAAAAAGAGGCCGCTCAGAATACGGTTGAGCAAACGGAAATCAGCGACCGCGCAGAAGTTCCTGCTGTTACGGAAATGTCCCCTCCGACTGCGGAGAGCGATGAGAAGCTTAACTGCGAGGGTGAACCTGTCCCGGGAACGGTATATGTTCCTCCTCAGGCGCCTGCCGAGCAGTCTGCTGAAGAGAAACCCGCCGAGGAAGCCCCCGTTCCGGAGGATTATGATGAACTGACTCCGGTTACATTTGCCGGTGAAGCGGCGGGCACATCAGGTGACCGGATAAGCGAACGGCCCGCGGCTGAAAATTTACAGCCAAACAGAGCTGATAATATTCCTCCAATACAAGAGGAGGCTCGCAGCAAACCTGCAGAGCGCACGGAAGCCGCTCAAAGACCTGTTAGAAAGCCCGAGATCATTGGTTATGTAGGCGATAATGAAGGTTTGTTTGATTATGACAGCATCTTCGGCGATATGTTAGGTGAGGCGCGTGTATCGGACAGGCGTGTACCGCCCGCAGATGCTCCGCGTCATAATGATTTGCCGTCCCAGAACGGCATTTCCAATGGTAATACTGTGGGCAGCCTTGCCCGGGGAAAGGAACTGGAATTTTCGGGAGAGATTTCCGGTGTTACGGATAATTCTCCGCAGGAGCCTATTCCCCAGTCAACTCCCGCGGGAAGCGTTACTCCAAAACGTGCGGAAAGGATAATCGAGCGACCCATAACCGGACGTCCAAGTGAGCAGCTTACTGGCAGGAGCTTTGAAAACAGCGAAACCACTCAGAATTCGCGCAGTGATATAAGACCTTTGCATGATGGAACAGCTCCTGCCGATCTTCCTCCAGGCAGTCCGGCCTATTCAAATCTTCAGGATTTTGTGCCAACTGATGAGTATGAGGGAGACGGTGAAAATCAACAGAGCAATAATTTCCGCTTTCATGTATACACCGCCCGTGACGCGCTGCCGATCAAGGGTGCTGTCTGCATTATCAAGAGAAAGAGCAACGGCGGATATGTCACCCTGCACAGGCTTGTCACCGATATAAGCGGTCAGACGAATCCCGTATCGCTTCCTGCGCCGTCCGCAAGTCTCTCCCAGTTTCCCGGCAATACCGTTCAGCCCTATGCGCTTTATGACGCGGAGGTCAGCGCCAAGGGCTATAATACGGTAGAAATAAAGAATATCCCTGTTTTTGAGGGGGTTCTGTCGGTGCAGCGCGTTGCCATGATACCACAGACAAAGGAAAACATTACCGAAATTATTGACGAGCAAGAAACGAATATGAACGGAGGTAAATAAATGCCGCAGGTAAATCTCCCCTATATTCCCGAAACCATCACCGTCCACCTCGGTACTCCCGACTCGGACGCCATGAATGTTTCGCTGACCTTTCCAAATTATATAAAGAACGTATGCTCCAGTGAGATATTCCCAACCTGGCCCGAATCGGCGCTGCGCGCGAACATATACGTTCAGATTACATTCGCGCTTAATAGGGTATACACTGAATGGTACCGCAGCCGCGGGTATAATTTTGACATAACAAGCTCGACGCAGTATGATCAGGCGTTTGTGTATGGACGTGATATTTTTAATAACATCAGCAATATTGTTGATGAGATATTCAACAACTATGTTGTAAGACAGGGCAGCGTGGAACCGCTTTTCACCCAATTCTGCAACGGCACCAGCGTAACCTGCCAGGGACTGTCGCAATGGGGAACGGTAACTCTTGCCAACCGCGGAATGACCCCTTATGAGATATTGCAGTATTATTACGGCGACGATATAAATATCGTCCGCAACGCTCCGATAGCCTCCTATACCGAAAGCTACCCCGGCACGCCATTCGGCTTTGGTTCGTCGGGAAATGAGGTAAGAACGATTCAGATGGAAATGAACCGAATCAGCAACAACTATCCCGCCATCAATAAAATCGTCCCTGCCAACGGAGTATACGGCGAAAGCACAGTTGAAGCGGTGAGGACATTTCAGGGGGTATTCGGGCTGCCGCAGACAGGCATAATAAACAAAGCGACATGGTATCAGATAAAATATATTTTTGTGGCTGTCAAGGGTCTGTCGGAGCTTTCCGCGGAAGGGCTTACCGAGGAAGAAGTGACCAATCCTTACGAAGCTACCATACAGCTGGGTTCCTATGGCAATGAGGTTAGGCAGGTGCAGTATTTCCTCAATGTTATCGCATATTTTAACCCCGCTGTGCCCACCGTATCCTCAGACGGGGTGTTTAACCGCGAGATGCAGCGTCAGGTCATAGCCTTTGAAGAATTTTACGGGCTTACACCCGATGGGATAGTAGATTTCCGTACATGGCAGCGAATGCGCAATATTTATCTTGACATACTTAAAACGCTTCCCGAGGGCTATACCGGAACGACCGCCGCGCTTTACCCCGGCTACAATCTCACGCCGGGCATGAGGAACGACGATGTGCGTCTGCTCCAGACATATCTGCGGCTTATCGGGCAGAATATCAGCGGTATCCCCGTGGTGGACGTGACGGGATTTTTCGGTGAAAACACGGAAAACGCCGTAAGGATATTCCAGCAGCTTTACGGCATACCAGTTACGGGGATAGTGGGCGCTTCAACATGGGATTCCATCGCCAAAGAGTACAACTATATCCGTTTCGGAACATGATATTAAGCGCGGGAGCAGTCGCTCCCGCGCTTCAGCTTTATAAAGTGGTGATCTAAGCTGAATTATTTAAATTTAAAATTTCCTGCGACCCACCTGAATGCGTAACACTTCGCTGCACTGCGTGTTGTGCATTCAGGCTCTCGCGAAAGATTTCCAGTTTCAACATTGCGTTGCAATAACTTTTGCTGCAAGCTTAAGTGAGGGAGTAGTTGCTCACGCTCTATATTATATCTATATGAATCAAGTTAGTATTGCACCAAGGTATGCTTTAAGCTGCTCTAAAGCGTTGCGTACTCTTTTATCGTCGTATGTCATACATTTCTTGCTTGTCTTAACGTTGTCAAAAGCCTGTCAGATAACTTCATAGCATTCCTTTTTGTTATTTAGATAATAGTTCAGCTTTTGAGGCATTCCAGTTAGGCTTTGATATGATATTTACGGAAATATCAGCTTCTGCTCTTTTTATACTCCGTGCCCCACGCTTCCATAGCGTCCATTATAGGGCGCATTGACTGTCCCAGCTCCGAAAGAGAATACTCCACCCTTGGCGGCACCTCGGGGTAAACTGTGCGGATAACTATGCCGTCTTCCTCCATGGAGCGCAGACTGTCGGTAAGCACTTTCTGACTTACCCCCTCAAGATCCTTGCGCAGTTCGTTAAACCTCCACGGGCGGACAAGCAGGTTTCTCATTATAAGTATCTTCCATTTGCTGCCGATAAGCGCAACTGTGGCGGCGACGGGACAAGCTGGCATTTCTTCTTTTGTAGTCATAAAAACCTCCGAAAGTTCAAAATATGATGTTACACTCAAATTATAATATATATTCTAAAACAAGTCAAGAAAAAACTTCCGCAAATTTATCTTTTTGTTAATCAAAAGTAACCGAAAAGTTACCGGGTAATAAAAAAGTGCGTACTTTACAGAACAAACAAAGTGTGGTAGGATAAGATCAAGGAAAGAGAAAAGCGCTTTAACTTCCATATAAATTTCAGGAGGAAATAGTCATGAACAAAAACACATTCAAAACCGTAAAACTTGCCAAGGGCGAGGCAAACGTCTACGATTTTGGAGCAATAAAGCTCCATGCGTACAAAACCAACGACCCAATAAGCGATGAGGTTTTTATTGCAGAAAAAAACGGCAAAGCCGTTGTGATAGAGCCGCCGTGTTTCTTTGACAATTGCAGAGAGCTTGCGGAGTATCTCGCGCCTTTAGCGGTTGAGGGAGTGCTTGTGGCTTATCACGGCGCGGGAGCATCGTTTCTTCCCGACGCGCCGAAATACGCAACCAATAACGCCGCGGAATATTCCGAAAGCGGCGGCGGAAAGGCGCTGATAAATAATTTTGCGGAAGTGTTCGGGGATATCTTCGACAACTCGGTTCACAAGATAACAAATATTATTGGGGAGGGAAAAATCACCCTTGGCGGCATTGATTTTATCATCACTCAAACCGCCGAAGCCTTTGACGTGGAGATTCCCGAGATAAACGCAGTGTATACTCATATGCTTGGTCATGACTGCCACTCTATCATTGCGGGGGCGGGTCACGCGGACTCTGTTATCGCGCAGCTTAAGAGATACATTGAAAGGGGATTCGACCTTATTCTTACCTCGCACTATACTCCGGAGGATCTGAAGGACGTGAGGACCAAGATAGAATATCTTGAAAATTTGAAGACCATCGCCGCGGAATGCAGAAATGCCGATGAATTTAAAAGCAGAGTACGTGCGGAGTATCCCGACTACGGTGGTGATAACTACCTTGAAATGACGGCGGGATTTTTCTACGCCTGATTTGTACACAAAGTGATTCCGGAATGCTTTAATGTTTGATGCCGTAATGAGGATAAACCTTTGCAAAGAAGTCTTGATAAGGTAAATGTATCGGCGGCAGCGCGAAATGAAAATACCAAGCTGCTGCCGAAATGCCCGCGCTGCGGTAAGCCGCTGACGCTGAACCTGCGTTCCGACGGCGGATTTGTTGAGGACGCAGACTGGCACACGGCGGGGTGCTTAAAGGATTTCGCGGAGCGGTCAATACTTATCAACAATAATAAATTTTATGTGTTTACGGGCTGTTGACATTTCAGCCGATGCGCGGTATAATAAATGCGTTGCGTTTATTATACCGCGCATCGGCTTATTTAAAGGAGGGTGTTATGGACAATTGGTTTACATTGGACAAGATTGACGATGAAACGTTTATCATCAGTGAGTATCGGCACTGGGAGGAAACCCACTGCTATCTTTTGAACGGAACGCAGCGCAGTCTGCTTATTGATACGGGGCTTGGGATATGCAATATTTACGATGAGGTAATACGGCTGACAGACAAGCCCGTGACCGCGGTCGCAACACATATTCACTGGGATCATATCGGCGGGCATAAATACTTCCCCGATTTTTACGCCCACGGCGCGGAGCTTAATTGGCTTGACGGTGAGTTTCCGCTGTCCGCCGAAACGGTAAGGGGAATGGTCGCCGACCGCTGCGAGCTGCCCGAGGGCCTTGACTTAAGCGGCTACACAATGTTTCAGGGCACTCCGACAAGGGTACTTCGAGACCATGAGATAATAGATATAGGCGGGCGCGAAATAGAAATTCTGCATACCCCCGGGCACTCGCCCGGGCATATGTGCTTTTGGGAAAAGGAAAGGGGATATCTTTTCACGGGAGACCTTGTGTACAAGGATACGCTGTCCGCGTACTACCCGTCTACCGACCCTGCCGCTTATCTTTCCTCTCTGGAGAAGATATCCGAGCTTCCCGCGGATAGGGTATTTCCCGCTCACCATTCTCTGGATATCAGACCTGAAATTATCATACGAATGAGGAACGCGTTCAGGGGGCTTAAATCCAAGGGCTTGCTGTGCCATGGAAGCGGTACTTTTGATTACGGCGATTGGGCTGTCTGGCTCTGACGGCGGGTGTACTTTTTTGGAAACGCATAGCGCATAGTATAATCTTTGTTTTTTATATGTTTAGCATTGACTTTTACCTGAAAACGTGATATAATTTATACAAAATATACAAAAAGGTTGGTGAATCTACATATTATGGATTATCAAATTGTAAACGAAATCAAAAGCTGCTTTTGGCAGGGAAGAGCCAAGGACGCCTGCGAAATTGTCGAAGCTCATCTCGGCGAAATAGATTTTGACGATGATGACGACGTTGAAAAGCTGATTGACAGTGTGATATCGGCTTTGAAGGTGAACGATATAAGCCTGCTCGAATTTCTTGTCTCCAAGGGCTTTGACATCAATTTCAAGCTTATAAAAAAGGAGTGCCTTGTTCTGAAATGCGCACAGAACTACATAGCTCCCGAACTTTTCAAGGAGCTGGAAAGACTGGGCGCGGATATCTATTCCGAGGCCTCGGATGGGGATAACGTGCTGCTCAGGTGCGTTGAAAAGGACGAAAAACTTGCGCTTTTCTTTGTGGAAAATTATGACCTTTCCCAGCTTGACCGCTGCAACAAATTTGGGCTGACCACGCTTATGTACGCGGCTATGAACAATTATACCGAGCTTGCGAAAGTTCTCATAGAAAAAGGCTCGGACGCGGACGCGGCAAGCGCCGGTCCCGTAGGCGGCAACAGCTATTGGATAAACACAAGCGGGCTTACCCCTCTCGCGCTGGCGCTGCGGCACGGAAACACGGAGATAGCGCAAATGCTGCTTGAAGCGGGGGCTGACGAAACAAAGTGCGACGATGACGGATACCCCGCGGTTTTTTCACTTGTATTTTACCCGTTCCGCTTTTTCAATGACCGACGCTACAACGATCCCATTTACGACCGCAAATGCGGTATGGTTAAGCTTATGAAAAACCTTGAAGTAACCGACAAAAACGGCTACACCGTACTTATGGAATCGCTCAGCGACATAGACAACCGCCATCAGCGAACCGAGGCTTATTCCAATCTTCCAATTTCCCTCGCTCTTATAGAAAACGGGGCAAACGTCAATGTATCGGCGAACAACGGCACCACTCCGCTGCATCTGGCGGCAGTCGCAATCGCCGATGAAGCCGCGAAGGCACTTCTCAAGGCGGGAGCGGATATAAATGCGCGGGACAATAACGGCAACACACCCCTGCTGCTTGCCTGCAAGCGCAGCAGCGAAAAGAAAATTCGCTGGTTTTTAAGGGCGGGAGCGGATTTCAATATCAAGAACAACGCGGGTGAATCCGCCGCCGAGATATGTGCCGCAAGGGGCTTCCAGGACGCTCTGGAGATGATGATATGACAGTTTGCGAGTGATATGGTGTACGATAATAAAACTTCGGCAAACGCCGATATGCGGCTGTACCGCGCTTTGTCTGTCGGAGATTTACCCGCGGCGCAGTTAATTAAAAATATCACTGAGGAAAATCCCGCTTCGCTGTTTAACCGCGGGCTGTGTCTGTTTCGTCTGGAGGAGTGGGAAAATTCGCTTGCGGAGCTTAAACGCGCGGAGCGAATGCTGGGAAGTCCGCCCGAAATCGATATTTCAGAAAGGACCTTCTTTATAAAGGCGCTTATGAAGAGCGAGCAACCTTATCTTTTGCCGCTTGACCCCGAATACTCATCGGACTGTGCGCGGTATGCTCTGATACGCATAAGATGGCTTGAGGTGCTGTGTTTGGTCAATCTGGGACGGAACGGCGAGGCGGCGCCGATAAAAAGGTTTTTATCGCAATACCAAATAGAATTATGACAAAAGGAGATAAACAAATGCAGCTTGACAATATGCTTTTACAAGCTTGTAAAAACAACCAGAGGGGCGTTGTGCAGACTTTTTTGAAAAAGGGCGGTATAGACATAAACAAGCGGGACGAGTCCGGAAACACTCCCCTTATCTACGCCTGCATGAAAAATTCCCGCGAGATAGTGAAAATGCTGCTGGAGGCGGGTGCGGACGCGGCGTTGGAGAACCGGCTGAGCCGCGCTCCCATACACTTTGCCGCGGAAACGGGCAACTACGAGATGGTTTCAATGCTGGTCGGGGCGGGCGCAGACGTGAACTGCACCGACAGGGACGGCGTGACCCCGCTCATGCTGATGGCTCAAAGGGGGAAAACCGACACGGCGCTTAAATTTATCGAAAATCACAAGGACGTTGATATTCAGCTCAAGGACAAAAACAACAACACCGCCGAGGATTACGCGAGCCACGCGGGTCTGAGAGAGCTTGTGAAAGCTCTTTCGCAAGACGGGGAGCATACCGATTCTTACGGCAATACTACCCTGCACCATGCCTGCCGCAACGGTCAGGCGGAGGTCGTCAAGGTGCTTATCGAAAAGGGCGCAGACGTAAACAAGCTTAACGATAACGGGGATTCACCGCTTGTGCTGGCGGTGCAGCAGGCAAATCTTGTCATTGCAGAGCGGCTGCTTGAGGCGGGTGCGCAGACCGAGCTTGCTGATATCAACGGCGTTACTCCGCTTCATATAGCTTCGGACGACGGAGAGCTGTTTATAGGCAGGGCGTTGATAGCCGCAAAGGCGAATGTGAACGCGAAAACGACCGATGGAGATACTCCGCTTATTCTCGCGGCGAGGAGCGGCAAAAACGATTTCACGGAAATGCTGATAGCGGAGGGAGCGGACGTAAACGCAGTTAACAACGGGGGGCACAGCGCTCTTTATTACGCATCCGAAGCGGGCTTTACCGAGATCGTGGAGCAGCTTCTTATGGCGGGTGCGGAAAATTAAAATTATAAGAATATATAAATTGCTGATTTAAGCCGATTTATTTGATTTAAAATTTTCTTGCACCTTGAGCACTGCTAACTAAGACTCTCGCGAAAGATTTCCTGCGTCAACATTGCATTAACTTTTTCTACAAGCTGAGGCTGTCCGCATAAACGGACAGCCTGTATTGTCATAAACAAGTCAAAAAAATTAAGTATTTTGCACAGATTTTTTGCTTGACTAATATGCTAAGTTGTGATAAAATATAAATAAGCGACTAGGACAATGTTTTAGTTTGGGTGTTGATTGTTATTTTTTTCTGATTGACCGGATAACAATGGTTCCTAACGAACATGAGCAGACGGTAATATCTTGTCGCATTATTTGTTTTGAAGGAGGCGAGACACTGTTCTTAATATAGCCGTATTTTTCATTTATTGGTTTTTCCTGCGGCTTAATACGGCTTTTTGGCAATTTTTTCGCATTATTTCGGTTAAAATATCCGAAAGAAAAATTTAAGATTTTTTTGCAAAATTTCTTTTAAAAAACTGCAACTTTTCCCTTATATAAATTGTCTTATATATGAGGGAGAAATTAGTTCCGAATTTTTTTGGACAGAATTTATTCGTCTTTATACTGATATCTGCATAAAAATAAAAATTGCGGGTCAAGTTGGTTTTTCCGTTTTTTTGTTTTCTGACAGCAGATATTGGAGATGGGAGGAAATTATGACAAACATCATGAAAAAAGTCACGGCGGCTGTTGTTAGCGCGGCAGAGGTTCTGACCGTCTGCACGTTCTCAACGGGTTTTTCAGCTGCTGCAGCGGCAGCATCAATAAGCCCTGACACAATTGCCGTGGGTGAAAATCACAGTCTTGTTATCAAGAGCGACAAGACGCTCTGGGCGGCGGGAGACAACTCCTACGGTCAGCTCGGAGTAAATACCTATGAGGATTCCAGCGGTCTGAAGGTTATGAGCAACATTGTTTACGCTGAGGCGAATGATAACGTAAGCTTCGCTATTGATGCGAACGGTACGCTGTACGGCTGGGGCGACAACTCCGAGGGACAGGTATCCGCGTCGCAGTCAAGGTATATTATAGATTCGCCGCTGAAGCTTATGGAAAATGTTGTTGCGGTAAGCGCGGGTGATACGCACACGCTGGCGCTTAAAGCGGACGGAACCGTTTACGGCTGGGGCAGCAACAGCAACGGGGAGCTTGGCAGATCTTCGGGATACGGCGGTAACTCCGCCGAGGTCATTATGACAAATGTTGTCGATATAGCGGCTGGCGACGGCTTCTCGCTTTTCGTTACAAAGAACGGTGAGCTGTATGCCTGCGGAAACAATGACAACGGTCAGCTTGGAAACGGTACATATCGTTCTGTGTCCACTCCTGTGGTTTCTGTTTCAAGCGGAGTAAGCAGAGTTGACGCTGGCAGCAGCCACACCGTTATACTTAAAACCGATGGTACGGTATGGACCGCTGGTCTTAATGATTGCGGTCAGCTTGGCAACGGCAATGAAAATACAAATAACTCATTTGTTTCCGCCAAGCTTTCAAATGCTGTTGAGGTATTCGCGGGAGCAAGCTCCTCCGGCGCGCTTAACAGCTCGGGAAATATCTACACATGGGGTGATAACAGCAGCGGTCAGCTTCAGAACAGCCGCGATACTAATCTCAATTCCCCCGCGTCGGTAGCTTCGGGAGCGGCATCTGTTGCGTTTGGCGAGCATCATTCGCTTTTGCTTAAGAGCAACGGTACGGTTGCGTCGGCTGGAACAGGCGCTTACGGTGAACTGTTCTCCGAGCCTGTGGTATCGGCTTCCACCCCTTCCCGTGTTATGAAAAATATCATAAGCTATTCTGCCGGTGCGGATCACGCGGCTGCAGTCGATGATGACGGCAGACTTTATACATGGGGCAACAATGACCGCGGTCAGCTTGGTCTTGGGGATACCTCTCCGCGCAGCAAGCCTACGCAGGTAAGATTCAGTGATTATGCTGTTCAGGTATGGTGCGGGAACAAGGTAACTTTTGTTCTGACGGACAATAACGATGTATACGCTTTTGGTGATAATGCCGGAAATATGCTGGGCATTGACTCAAGAAAATCTACTATAAACAAGCCCGAGTGGGTTGAAGATATTTCTGGATACAGCGACATTCAGATATATCCATCTGACGGTTATTGCTTGGCGCTTTTAGGCGGCGATATATATGGTTGGGGAAAAAATTCGTCCTCTAAGATGTTGGATCTTCCCAGAACTGTAAGTTCCCCCACACAGATCGACGGCGCTCCGTTCGGAGTATCAAAGCTGGCGGTGGGTAACAACCATGTTCTTGCGCTTGACAACGGCGGAACGGTATGGGTATGGGGCGCCAACGGTTCTGGTCAGCTTGGAGTTGATATAAGCACAACAATATCTGAACCAGAGCAGCTTTCAATAGTCAACAGAAAAGGTGAGACTATCGCAGATAGCTTCAGTGATATAGCCGCGTCGGAAAATCATTCAATGGCGCTGGATGTCGATGGTAAATTGTGGGTATTTGGTACAAATGGAAACGGTCAGCTTGGTACTGACGGCGGCAGAATCAAAACGCCGGAATCTACAGCAACAAGGGTTGAATATATATTTGCCGGTAAGACTGCCTGTGCGATAATTTCGGGCGGTGAGCTTATGCTCAGCGGCGATAATAAGGGCGGCGCTCTTGGTGATGGTACAACCAAGAACAGAGCGGAGTTTACAAAAGTAACTGGCAAAGACACTGATTTCGCAAGCATTGGCAACGGCTTCGGTGGATATATCAACTATGATATGGAGCTGTGGTGCTGGGGCAATAACAGCTATGGACAGGTGGGCTCGGGCGTAAGCTCCGCAAGTACTGCTCCCAAGTCGGTCGTTTCCAACGCTCTTATACTGTCTGTAAAGCAGCCCGAGGGCATTTCGCTCAATAAAACCGAGATTACTGTAAAGCCCAACGGCACAGCACAGCTTACCGCGACCATCACTCCTTCCGATGCCGCTTCTACTATGATAAACTGGAGCAGTTCAAACACCGCTGTTGCTACTGTCAGCGCGACAGGCTCGGTAAAGGGTATAGCGAAGGGCACGGCTACTATTACTGCTAAAACAATAAACGGCTTAACTGCGACCTGCAAAGTTACGGTATCTACTCCTGTAAGCAGCTTTTCCGTAACTCCCTCTAAAACAAAAACGCTTAATATTGGTCAGAGCTTCACTTTCAAATCCAAGATTTATCCCACAAACGCCGACGACAAGACACTGCTGTTTGAGTCTTCAGATTCTGACGTTGCAGAAGTAAACGCAAACGGCAAGGTAACCGCGGTTTCCGCTGGCAGTGCGGTAATTACTGTAACCGCTAAGTCCAACCCCGCAAAGGTCAAGAAAGTAACAGTGAATGTTCGCCCTGCTAAGGTTACTATAACATATCGCAAGTCTACCTCTGACGGAGTTATCCTCAAATGGAATGACGCGGAGGGCGCAGATGGCTACGAGGTATATCGCAAGCTGTATGGAAGCAGCAGCAAGAGCAAGCGAATTGCAACCGTTGACGATGACACCGAGTACACGGACGAGACTGCAAAGAAAGGCAAAAAATATGTTTACAGCGTTAAGTCTTACACTCTTGTAAACGGAAAGAAAATCTATTCAACTGTTTCCAAGCAGTATGCTATTACGGCGAAATAAAATCTTGATGTAAGCGTTATTTGCCAAACAGCAAATAATATTAAACGGCTGTCCATTATGGGCAGCCGTTTCAGTCTATGTTAAGGTTGACATAAGGGGATTTTTTAAAAAATTTCAAAATTTCCGCAGACACGCTCCGTTCGCTTCACTCATTATGCGCGATTGCGGAAACCGGTCAGAATTTGCGAAGCAAATTCTAACACTTTTTGAAATTTCATGCGACAACGTTGCGTAACTTATTGGCTTTTTCTACAAGCCGAAACGGCAGTGCATTTTCGTCATAGATAATATTATTTGTATGCTTGCTGTAAAATATCCGCCAAAATTTTTTATCATCTCCGCACTCACATCTATTGACAATGAGAGAGGTTTTGTGGTACAATAATAATGTATAATATTACATAGAAATATAGGAGGTACAAAATGTCTGATTTATCTATAAATCCTTTTGACGACGCTGAAGAGATTGCCAAAAAATCAATGGTGTTGTTTTTCCTCATTGACTGCTCCGGAAGTATGGGCGGCAGCAAAATAGGTACTGTAAATGCGGTTATGGAGGAACTTATTCCTGAAATACGAGGCATAGGCGGCGCTGACGCGGATATCAAGCTGGCTGTGCTGAAGTTTTCGGGCGGCAGCGAATGGATGTACAGCGAGCCTGTTTCCATTGACAGCTTTGAGTGGGACCCTATCGACGCGGAAAATGTTACGGATCTTGGCAGCGCTTTCAGCGAGCTGTCCGCCAAACTGTCCAGAAACGAGTTCATGAAATCCCCGTCCCTTTCCTTTGCTCCTGTCATGATATTGATGTCCGACGGTTATCCGACGGATAATTTTGAAAAGGGGCTTGCCGAGCTTCAGAAAAATCGCTGGTACAGCGCGGGCATAAAGGCAGCTGTCGCTATCGGAGAGGACGCGGATCTTGATATTCTCGCACGTTTTACGGGCAATCCCGACAGTGTTGTTACCGCTCATAACGGAGAGGCTCTTGCAAAGCTGATAAAATTTGTTGCTGTAACATCTTCCCAGATAGGAAGCCGCAGTATGCGCCTTGCGGAAACCGAGGAAGATTTCAAGAGCAAGCAGGAGTCTGCGGCGGAGCAGATACGTGAGTTTGCGGAAAGCGATGAAATAAGCGCCGATATTGAGGCGGGCTGGTAATGTCCTTTAAGGGGTATTCTCTCTCCGTAAAAGGCGCTTCTCATGAGGACGCGGGAGAAGTATGTCAGGACAGCACAAGGTTTTATATAACGCATGGGCTGGCTGTTGCGGCGGTTTCGGACGGACACGGCAGCGAGAAGCATTTTCGCAGCGCAGCGGGCAGCGAGATGGCGACCCGCGTCGCGATACGCTCTTTATGTGATTTTTATGAGCGCAATGAGGGGCTAAGGGAGCTTTTCCGTGAAAATCCCGATAATGCCGCGAGAAGGATCGCCGCGAATATAATTTGCGGCTGGAACGGCGAGATTGCTGCGCATATGCGCTTTTCCCCGCTGAATGAGCGGGAAAGTGCCATATGCGAAAAATACGGCGGTATAGCCGGCGAGATAATGTACGGTGCGACGCTGATAGTCGCGGCGGCGGCGGAAAATTTCTGCTTCGGGCTTCAGATTGGCGACGGCAGCTTTATTGCACTGGACAGGGGAGAGATGGTTTTTCCAATGCCTGATGACTCTAAGCTGATGGCAAATCTGACAACTTCGCTGTGCGACAGCGACGCAATAGGCAGCTTTCGCTATTTCTTCCGTGAGGGAGGATTTTCGGGGGTAATGCTGTCCAGCGACGGATTGATAAATTCTTTCAGAAGTGAGCGGGATTTTCTCAGCTTTGGCAGGCGTGTTATCGACGCGGTAGCCGAAAACGAAACCGCGCATCTTCCGGAGCATCTTATAGCTCGTTCACGCAACGGAAGCAAAGACGATATTTCAATAGCGGCGATAGTGTCGCAATAGCGATGCTTTCACCTGATTGATTAACGCCAAGATTTAAAAGGAGAAATGCTCCAAGGAGCATTATTGCGATTATGGATAATTTTACCGAGGCAAACAACACTGATGCAAAAGTGGAAAACATTAGGCTGAAGGAGCTTTTCGCAAAGAGGAACCAATGTGCAGACAAAGATAAACTTTCTGCGATAATGAATGAGATAGCAGAGGAAATTGTTATGAATGCCCGTTTTCTGTCGCTTGTGCGTACGGAAAAGACCGGTGACACGACACGCATTTCTTTTGCGCTGCTGAATGATGCGAATGATCGCAGGTTCTATCCCATTTTTACCAATGCCGAAGAGCTTATGAAATGGCAGCTGGCTCGGGAGGAAAGCTCAAGCACAATGGCGCTGGCTTTTGATAACTATGCGCAGATGATAGTTGAAAAGAATGCCGCGGACGGAATTGCAGTCAATCCATTCGGCGATAATCTTTTAATAGAAAAAGATACCGTTAGCCGTTGGTGGGAAAAAAAGCAGATTATTAAAAAAGGTTTTACACAGCGAATTATGCAGGATGGCGCTCAGGCGGTGTTTTCAACACCATCGCCGTTCCCCATGGACCTTTCGGAGGCTCTTTGCGACGCCGCAAAGCATCACGGAGAGATAAGGCGGCTTTGGCTGAGACAGATGGAGCAGGACGGAAAAACTGGTTTTCTTGCTGTTATAGACGGAGATAATATTAAAAGCAGCATTATTAACGAGCTTGGTACGGCGGCAAGACCATCGCTCAAAAAATACGAGCGTGAACTGAACATTGTTTTTTTGGGCAGCGAGTTGGGCAGAAAAGCCGCGGAGAATGTTATTCCGGTTTACACGGCATAAAATCGACACTTTTTTATATTTCGCCGCGAAACGGCAATTAAATATTGTCTTTTGTAATCCTTTACCCATAAATCGCGGCAAAATGCATAATTACGACGTTAAAATCTGTATTTTTTTCTATTCGTGTTTTTGTGTTTTCCATTGACTTTTTTTATTAAATGAATTATAATTAAAGAGTGGAACATTTAAAGTATGGCAGATTCTGTTATACCGGCAGGCGGAGATACCGTCTATATTTCGGAGTTATTTTTCTCCGAAAACACAAAAAGGGAGAAAAATATGTCAGAAAGAAATACCCTGTTGATTGTTGACGATTTCGAGTTTAACCGTCTTATGCTTAGCGATACTTTCAGTGACTGTGCGGTTGTTGAGGCGGAGAACGGCGAAAAGGCAATCGAGGAGTTCGAGCGGTATAAGGATAAATTGTGCGCGGTGCTGCTGGATATCATGATGCCTGTGATGGACGGCTTTGGTGTGCTGGAATATCTTGTGGAGCATAACTATATTGATGATATTCCGGTTTTTATAATAAGCGCTGACACATCGGACAAGTCTCTTTCCAGAGCTTATGATCTCGGAGCGGCGGACGTTATTGCAAAGCCGTTTAATATCCGTTTTGTGCGCAGAAGGATAAATAATATAATTGAGTTGTATGATCAAAGGCGGCAGCTGAAAAAAATTGTGAATGAGCAGAATAAAATAATCGAAAACCGAAATTAAGATAACAAGCGGCACTTCATTGTAAGTGCCGCTTCAGTTTGTAGAAAAAGTTATTGCAACGTAATGTTGACGCAGGAAATTTTTTGCGAGAACCTGAATGCACAACACGCAGCATAGCGAAGTGTTGTACATTCAGGCGGGTCGCAGAAAATTTCAAATTTAAATAATTCAGCTTAGATCAACACTTTATATACAGTCTGAGCAAGTGCCGCTCGGTTTTTGAAAAAAACTTTGTTTATGCAAATTGTATTTTTGCATTATAGATGGTGTTTGCAAACCACAAAAAGGACCAATCTGCGATAATAAAGTAAAATTCGCAGGAACACTTTGTGTATTCCAAGGCATTTTGACTAATCAGCGGAAATTTTGCCGCAAATATGCAAACCCATCCTTTCATGTTAAAAAATGTTTTTATGATGTGTCGGCATTAAACAAAATATTTAAGAAGAATTTTCCGCACCTTGTGAACAACTTGCGTTTGTTTTGGCACACTGTGAATGCCTCATGAGTTTTCTGAAAAATAATGTGCGGGAGGTCGGGTTATATTTGCTTTAAATGTGTTTTTCTCAATTTTTGCTCCATTTTCGGATATGAGTCTCAATTTTAAGGTAACTTTATATTGTCTGACTTATGTTATTTTAACTATTTGTTGTATGTATGCGCATTCGGCGTATCAAAACCGTAAAAGGCAAAAATATTTTTGCAAGAATTAAAAAAATCGCTTGCAAAAAACAAAGTAATGTGATATAATATATCGGAAAGAAAAAGAACCGAATAAAAGCGGCAAAAAAGTAAGAATGCCGCATTTTGGGAAAAGAAAGGGTAGAATGCGATGCGTTACACAGAAATGAATAAAGAGCAGCTCGCTGCGGAAAAAGAGCGGCTGGAGCAGCAGTTCAACGAGTATAAGGCAAAGGGTCTGAAGCTGGATATGTCCCGCGGAAAGCCTTCCCCCGACCAGCTTGATCTGTCCATGGAAATTATGGATCATTATGGGAACGAATACGTTTCAGAGAACGGTACCGACTGCCGCAACTATGGGCTTCTTGACGGTATCCCTGAGGCAAAAGCAATTTTTTCGGAAATGCTTGAGGTTGCCCCCGAGCAGGTCATTGTCGGCGGCAATTCCAGCCTTCAGCTGATGTACGATTTTGTTATAAAAGCATTGCAGCTTGGTGTTCTGGGCAGCGATAAGCCTTGGTGTAAATATGACAAGGTTAAGTTCCTGTGCCCCGTTCCGGGTTATGACAGACACTTTGCCATCTGCGAATCGCTTGGTATAGAGATGATTAACATTGATTATAAGCCGGACGGTCCGGATATGGACGAGGTGGAGAGACTGGTAAGCTCCGATGAATCCATTAAGGGCATATGGTGCGTTCCCATGTATTCCAACCCTACGGGAATATCCTATTCCGATGAGACGGTTAGGCGCTTTGCGGCGCTGAAGCCTGCGGCAAAGGACTTCCGCATTCTTTGGGACAACGCCTACTGCGTACACCATCTTTCTTACGAGCAGGCTAAGCAGGATAGGATACTTAATATAATTGATGAGTGCCAAAAGGCGGGGAACCCCGATATGGTTGTTGAGTTCGCATCCACTTCAAAAATATCCTTTCCGGGAAGCGGCGTGGCGGTCATTGTCGCAAGCAAGGCAAATATAGACTTCATCAAAAGTCAGCTTACCTATCAGACCATTGGTTACGATAAATTGAACCAGCTTCACCATGTTCAGTATTTCAGGGATATGAACGGAATAACAGAGCATATGAAGCGTCACGCGGCGATAGTAAAGCCTAAGTTTGATGCGGTTCTTTCCGCTCTTGACAGGGAGATAACTCCACTTGGGGCAGGAAAATGGAACAGCCCGAAAGGCGGGTATTTTATCAGCTTTGACGCGCTTGACGGCTGCGCGAAGCGCATAGTGGGACTTGCCAAGGAGGCGGGCGTGGTTATGACGGGTGCGGGTGCGACATATCCGTACGGCAGAGATCCTCGAGACAGCAACATAAGGATTGCTCCAACCTACCCCACCGTTGACGAGCTGAAGCTTGCCATGGATATTTTCTGCGTTTGCGTGAAGCTGGCGAGTGTGGAAAAGCTTCTGGGCGAAAAATAAGTTTTTTAAAGTTATATCCCCCGACGCTATTTCGGGGGATTTCAGTTTTGTATATAAAGAATTACCAAAAGCTGATTATTTATAAATTGAATAATTTTTCAAATGATAACCTCAATTTATACCTCATGCGCTGCGGAAATCGTACAGCATATTTCTGTCAAGGCAAATGAGCTTTTTTCTGAATTTGCATGCGGTGAAATTGCGTTTATAACAAATCTTTTCCGCAAGCCGGGTTTTTCTAATATTATATTGGCGGATATATTTTGCTTTAAAACAAAGAAATTTTTATAGACAATCAGGCAAAAGTATGGTATAATTATCTAATAAGCAGCGCGTTTGCAATTAAACGTTTTGGAATGCGCCATGCGTACTTGAAAGGAGCGCCGCGCATTTGAGCGCGCATAGCGGTTTATGAAAATAATGTCTGTGGATTACGGCGACAGCCGTACGGGTCTGGCAATGTGTGACAAGTCGGAGATAATCGCTTCTCCGCTTATGACTGTCTTTGAAAGAGATTTTGAAAGGTGCGCTGCGGCGGTATCTGAGCGGGCACTTGAAAATAAGGCGGAGCTTATAGTAGTGGGAAACCCCATTAACATGAACGGAACTCTTGGACCGCGTTCCGAAAAGTGCAGACTTTTCGCAGATATGCTGAGGGAGCGCACAGGACTTGAGGTGGTGATGTGGGACGAGAGGTCTACCACGGTGACTGCAATAGGAATAATGAACGACCTGAACAAGCGCGGAAAAAAGCGCAAAGAGGCGCTTGACGCGACTGCCGCAGCCGTGATACTTGAGGGCTATCTCGCCTATCGCAAAAACAATTCGGGAAAGTAACGGGAGCGTAATATGTACGGAGTATCTTTTACGGGCTACCGTCCGGGCAAGCTGAATTTTTTCGGCGAAGACGATCCCATGTGCGTCGAGCTTAAGGGTAGGTTGGCTCGTAAAATCGAGGAGCTTGCGGTGTCGGGAGCAGACAGATTCTTTTCGGGAATGGCGCTTGGAGTGGATACATGGTGCGCGGAGGCTGTGCTGGAGCTGAAAAAGCGGCTTCCGAAAATAACGCTTACCGCGGTCATTCCATGCAGAAACCAGGACGAAAAATGGAGTTTTGACGAAAGAAAGAGATACCGCGGCTTGCTGGAAAGATGCGACAAGGTGATCTGCATTTCGGAGAATTATGTCAGGGACTGCATGCACAAGCGCAACCGCGCTTTGGTGGAGCTATGCGATGTATTGGTGGCGGTTTACGACGGTAAAAGCGGCGGTACGGAATACACGGTTAATTACGCCGAAAAATGTCATAAAAAAATAATTCTGATATCACCTGTTTGATGGTCTTTAGACTATCTTTATTTCACTTTTATATCGCTATGCATACTCAGAGTGTGTTTACAAATCCGCTCAAAGGCAAATTTGCGGCAAAATTTACAATGATTTTGGTAAAAATTCTTGAAATGCATACAATATTCTCATGGCTTTTTTCGTTATTAAAAATTTTGCATCACAAATTAGCTTTTTCTGAGTTTGCAAACATCATTGAGCGGTAATCAGTTATCCTTGCCGTTCAGCAAACTCATTTTTTTGAAATTAACTGTGCCGAAAAAGTGTCGTATAAGGTTTTTTCTTCATACTTTGCTCCCACTTATTCAGTGGGATATTTTTTATTACATGTTAAATATCACTATTGACTTATTGTTAAATTTGTAGTATAATTTAAACAAATAATGACACCATTTTGTGGATTTTTAAGCGGTATTTGACGAAAATCAAAAATGCCGTAAAAATATAAAGGAGTGCGCATATGAAAAACATTACAGAGCAGCTGATCCTTTCGCTCGCGCCGAATCCCGCCGCCGCTTCAAACGGCAAGAAAATATCGAAAAGCGGCGGATTTCAGAGGCTGTACCGTTCGGCAGACGATACGTTTTTTATGGGAGAGTGCAAGGGCAGCGGAAGAAATCCCTACATAACCTCGGCGGACTACATAGAACCCGAACACCCCGTGTTCCGCTGTACCTGCCCGTCGCGGCAATTCCCCTGCAAGCATTCTCTGGGGCTTATGTATGAGATGATGGAAGAAAAGGGCTTCGAACTGTGCGAGATTCCCGAGGATATTCAGCGCAAGCGCGGGAAGATAGCGGCAAAGTCCGCTCCCGCCAAGGCTCCGGAGGATATGACCCCCGAGGAGGCAGCAAAAGCCGAAAAGAAGAAAGCAGCCGCGGCAAGATCGGCAAAGAACGCGAAAACTAAAAAATTGCAAAAGCAGCTTGAAGGTCTTGATTTGGCGGAAAAGGCGGTCAAAGAGCTTATTTCGGCAGGTCTGGGCACAATGGGGGGAGCCTCGCTGACCACCTATCAGCAGCTTTCAAAGCAGCTGGGAGATTACTACCTAAATGGTCCGCAGCGCCTGCTTAACCGATTGATAATTGAAATAACGGCGTTCCAGAAGGATAATCTTGAATCGCATTACGACAGCGCGATAGATACGCTTGAAAAGCTGTACACACTTATAAAGAAGTCGCGTCAGTATATCAATGAAAAAATCAGCGGTGATGATGTTTCCAACGACGATACCGTGCTTTATGAGGAGCTTGGCGGCAATTGGAAGCTTTCCGAGCTTGAAGCTATCGGAAAATGCAAAAAGAACGCGCGGTTGGCTCAGCTCTCTTTCTGGGTGACGTTTGACGAGGTGCGCAAGGAGTATATCGACACCGGCGCGTGGTGCGATCTTGACAGCGGCGAAATATATTTTACAAAGAATTTCCGCCCGCTTAAATCTTTGAAATATGTAAAGGCGGAGGACTCGATATTTGGGGCGGCTGAAATACCCTCTATGGCTGTTTATCCCGCTGACGGCAACACCCGTGTCCGCTGGGACGGTGCTTCGCTGCGCGGACTGACGGACGGGGATTTTACTCAGATGCGCAACCTTGCAGTTAAATCCATTGCTGCGGAAGCTAAGGGTATTAAAAACACACTGAAAAACGCCATGGCAAATCCCATCGTCTACAAACTTACGGCTTTCGGGAAGATAGGTAAGACCCCCGAGGGCATGGTCATGAAAGATAAAGAAGGCGGCAGTATATTATTGGAAGATTTCCCTGAGTTGGAGGGAACGCTGGCAAGTCTGGAGATACTCCCCAATGCCAAACTGTTCGAGAACGGCATCGCGCTCTGCGGATACTGGTACAGCGCTGAGAAGCGCCGTTTGTGCGCTCAGCCGCTTTGCATTATCCCCGACGGCGAAAATAACGTTATAAGACTGTTGTACTAAGGAGGAAGAAAAATGGATATTGCTCCCGTATATGAACTGAAAGCCCGTCTGCGCGCGGCGGCTATCGCGGGTACTAATCTGCTGTCGGAGGATTTCCGTCTTAAAAAAGCGGCGGAGAGCTTTGCGCCAATGGCGGCGGCTTCCCCCGTGTTTGCGAAAATAAACGAAATGACAACAAAGCTGCTGAATGACGGATCGCCCGAAAATCTGCTCGACACCATAACGCTCGTGGACGCGGTTATAACAACTCTCGGCGCGGTAGACGTGCAGGGCGAACTTGAAGATATCCCCGTTTCGGAGAGCGGCATGGTGATAGTGAACGCTCCCTACTCGCAGCTTTCCGCGATTCTTGGCGCGCTTACCGAATCGGGCGGCGGTCAGTACAATACTTTTATTGAGATGAAGGAAAATTATCCCGAGCTACTGAACGATTACCGTGTAAAGCCTGCAATGGTAAAGGGTCTGGGCGCTCCCTATTCAGAGCTTGCCGATGAGGTGGCCGCCACTATAGGCGAGATGGGTGCGGAAATGCTCCCGCTGCTTAAAAATGGTTTTGACCCAAAGGGCAAAAAGGAGATGCTCCGCCGCCTGAGCGTTATCGAGAGGATAGCGGGTGCACAGGAGAATGATTTTTATCTTGAGCAGCTTGAGAACGCTGAAAAGGATATTCGCAAAAGGCTTATTTACGCGCTGCGCCATGATGAAAAAAATATTGACAAATTGTTTGAACTGGTCAAGACCGAAAAGGGCAATTCAAAAACAGCGGCGATTTCTGCGCTGGCTTCCTTTGATAATGAAAAGGCGGGCGCTTGTGTCGAGGAGTATGCAAAAAAGAAGCCAGCCGAGGTTCTCAAGCTTATGGACAGGGTTTCCTCGGAGTGGTCGAGCGAGTTTACCGCACGGCTTATCGAGCGTGTGCTGACAGATAAAGACGGAAACAAGGTAACGCTTACACAGGCGGCGGATATCGATAACATAAGACTCAAGGACAGTCTGAGCTTCTGGGATATCACTGGCGCATTGACTGGCAAATTCGGGGAAAGTATTGAACGGATTTACCGCGATTTTGACAACAAAAACCAATCAAAATTCACGGACACTTCCAAATTTATGGATAACGCTCTGGGCGATTCTATAATAAAAACTGGAAACGATGGTTTGAAGAAACTTGCGGTGGAGCTTAACAATCGTCCGGAAACAAAGGGTCAGTACGTTTACGCGGAGGCGGTGACACGGCTTCTGGGCGAAGAGGACTGCTCGAAGTGGTTTGAAAAGCAGGTCGGCGCGATATATGATAAGAAGCTGATTAATTCTCAGTCGCTTATAAGCAAACAGATAATTAAGGCGATATGGCATATTACTTATGAGAACGGCGTATATTCGGTTGTCACGAAATGTTACGATTCCATTTTGGATATGTATCTTCCCGAGACTTCCGCGCCGATAAATCAATCCATGATTGAAGCTTTAACGGATATCTTTATCAAGTATCCTTCAATTCAGTTTGATTCTATGATAGCGAACTGGGCTGACCCGAACGACAGAAAATACTGTGAAAAGCTGGCGAATGCTTTTGTCGATCACGCCGTAGATAAGGAACTTGGTTTTATAATGTCTTTGTCGCATTTACGTAAGCTGGGTGTCGGAAACATCAAGGGCATAGCGCTGAAGTATCTCAAAAATCACCCCGACACGGACAAATGGAGTATACGCAGGATTTTTACTGAGCTTAACGGCGACCGCGACTACTGGCGTGCCGAGGTCAACGAGGTAATTGGGCTTCTGCGCGAGGGCAAGCTGAAAACTGCCATGTCAAAGGATCAGATAGAGGATTTCGCGGTTTGGGCGGAATCGCAGCCGAATTATTATCGGGATACGGTTTGACGACGGCTCATAGCTGTAAAAGCAAAGAGCATCGCAATGCTGACCCAGGAAATTTTTTGCGAGAGCCTGAGTACGCAACACGCAGCGAAGCTAAGTGTTGCGTACTCAGGCGGGTCGCGGAAAATTTCAAATTCAAATAAATCGGCTTAGACAAACATTTTAAATACAGGTTAGGTATGCGCTTCGGAAATCTTGAAATATTTATATTGAACGCTGAAAGCAACACTTCGCTCACGAATGAAATTTTAAAAAGCCGCGCATTTGCCTTAATGGCAAATGCTGCGCGGTTTCCGCAACATATGCGGAGCGAAATGAAGTGCAACGGAGTATGTGTTGCGGAAGTTTAAGATATTTTAAATATTGAAAGCTGAGAGCAACAATTCGCCCACGCATGAAATTTCAAAAAGCCGCGCATTTGCCTTAATGGCAAATGCTGCGCGGTTTCCTCAACACATGCGGAGCGAAACGAAGTGAAGCGGAGTATGCGTTGAGGAAATTTTGAAATTTTTTTAAATAAGGAGATTTTATGGAACAGGAAATTTTAAGGCAGCCTGCGGAAAAGCTCTTTGAAGAAGAGCTTAACGCGCTTATCAAGGCGGAGAGCGATCCGGTCCCGCAGGGGTGGAGAATGTCGCCGCGCTCGGTAAAGACATACATATGCGGCGGTAAGGTCGGAAAAACTGTCATCACGCCGAAATATATAGGGCATGAGCGGCTTGTGGAAATAGCGATAGCGACGCTTGTGACTGACCGAGCGCTGCTGCTTATCGGTGAGCCGGGAACAGCCAAGAGCTGGCTTTCGGAACACCTCGCGGCGGCTATCAACGGAAATTCGGGCAGAGTGATACAGGGCACGGCAGGCACCACCGAGGAGCAGATTCGCTATTCGTGGAACTACGCAATGCTTATCGCAAACGGACCAAGCGAGGAGGCAATGCTGAAAAGCCCCGTGTTTACGGCTATGGAAACGGGAACGCTGGCGCGTGTGGAGGAGATTTCCCGCTGCGCCTCTGAGGTTCAGGATACCTTGATATCGCTGCTGTCGGAAAAGAGGATTTCCGTGCCCGAGCTGTCCATCGAGGTACCCGCAAAAAAGGGATTTTCAATAATCGCGACCGCGAACACCCGCGACAAGGGCGTAAACGAGATGTCCGCCGCGCTTAAGCGCCGCTTCAATATCGTTGTGCTTCCCGCACCTGAAACACTTGAGGAGGAAATGGATATCGTAAAGACGCGCGTAGCCCAGCTTTCAAGCGGGCTGGACCTGAACGCGGCGCTGCCCAAGGACGCGGTGATAGAGAAGATATGCACCATCTTCCGCGAGCTGCGGCAGGGCGAAACGCTGGACAAAAAGCAGAAGGTGAAAGCTCCGGGCGGCGTGCTGTCATCCGCGGAGGCTATCTCGCTGCTGTGCAACAGCATGGCGCTTTCGGGCAGCTTCGGCAACGGCGAGATATCCGACGAGGATATAGCCGCGGGGCTTCAGGGTGCTATCGTAAAGGACGACGACAAGGATTCCGTCGCTTGGAAGGAATATCTTGAAAATATCATGAAAAAGCGCGGCTCGGCATGGAGCGGCTTGTATAAGGCTTGCAGGGAGCTGAACCAATGAGCGGGGTAAACTTTTTCGGCATACGCCACCTCTCTCCCGCAGGCGCTTTTTATCTGAGAAAATTCCTTGACGAGGTGCGCCCGCAGACGGTGCTGATAGAAGCTCCGAGCGACTTCGAGGACACCTCGGCGGATATAGTCCGCGCGGAGACAAAGCCGCCTTTCGCGATACTGGCGTACACCACACACGCCCCTGTGCGCACAATTCTGTACCCGTTCGCGGAATATTCACCGGAGTATCAGGCGATACTCTGGTGCAAAAAGAACGGCGCGGAATTCCGCTTTATGGACCTGCCGTCAGAGGTTTTTTTGGCGCTTTACGAAAAAAAGCTCACGGAGGAAAGCTGCGACGGTGAAAGTGCCGCGCCCGACCAAAACGCGGGTGAGGAACGCAAGCTGTCGGTTTACGACAAGCTGGATATTCTGAGCGGCGAGGATTCGCACGACACCTTTTGGGAGCGTACTTTGGAGCACTGCGCTGACGAGAAAGCGTATCGCGAGGGCACCAACCTTTTCGGCGAGAAGATCCGCGAGTTCTCGGAAAAGACAGAAAGCGACCTTGAGGAGATAACGCTGCGCGAGGCGCATATGCGCGGCTGTATCAGGGAGACTGTCGGAAACGGTGTACCCCCCGAAAAAATTGTCGTAGTTACGGGCGCGTATCATGTGGAGGGGCTGAAAAGCTGGGAAAGCGCGGAAAAGTCCCCCAAAATGCCAAGCACCGACTGCGCCCACACGCTCATGCCCTATTCCTATTACCGACTTTCAACGCGCTCGGGCTACGGAGCTGGCAACCGCGCTCCCGCATACTACGAGCTTATATGGGAGAGCTTCAAGCGCGGTGATATCTCTTACACGGCGAACGCATATCTCAGCAAAATCGCCGAGGCGCACAGAAGCGGCGGCAACGCGGCTTCCTCGGCGCAGATAATAGAGGCGGTGCGTCTTGCGGAGTCGCTGGCGGCAATGCGCGGCGGCACCTCGCCTGTTCTGCGCGACCTGCGCGACGCGGCGGAGACCTGCATAGGCGAGGGCAGCTTTGCTGCGATAAGCGTCGCGGCTGCAGATACCGAGATAGGCACAAAGATAGGCGCGCTGCCTGAGGGCGTTTCGCGCACGGGAATACAGGACGATTTTTACAGGCAGCTTAAGGAGCTTAAGCTGGAGAAATACCGCACCGTTACTGCACAGGATCTGCGGCTCGATCTGCGCGAAAATCTTCGGGTAAACGGAGGGAAATCGGCTTTTTTGGATTTAAACCGCTCGTTTTTCCTGCATAAGCTGCGCGTGCTGGGGATTTCTTTTGCCCAGCTGCTGGAATCCAATCAAGAAAATGCGACGTGGAGCGAGGGCTGGGTCATTTGCTGGACGCCAGAATCGGAGATACAGCTTGTAGAGGCGGCGCTTACGGGCGACACCGTGGAGCTTGCCGCGTCCTTTACAATAAAAGAGAGCGTGGAGAGAGCCGCGAATATGTCCGACGTGGCGGGTGCGGTCGAGGACGCTTTCATGTGCGGAATGCCGACTGCGGCAAGCTATGCCGTGAGCGCTTTGCAGGCGATGGCGGTGGACGCGGCTTCGTTTGAGGAGCTTGCGAAAACGGCGTTCAGGCTGTCCTCCATAGTTACATACGGCGATATCCGCAAAGCCGACAGCGCCCCGCTTATACCTATCTTGCAGCAGATATACTACCGCGCCTGCCTTATCCTTACAGGCTCCTGCGTGTGCGACGACAACGCTTCACACGCGATATCCGATGCTATGAACAGGCTCAATTCCGTGGAGCTTGCGCAGGATTTCCTCGAAACGGAAAGCTGGCTCGGCGCGCTTGCCGAGACTGCTCGCCGCGACGACCTCAATACGCGGCTGTCTGGTTTTGCTGCGGCTATATTGCTGGAGCGCGGAAAAATGACCAACGACGAGCTTAAAACTGAGGTTTCGCGGCGGCTTTCAAAGGGAGTTCCCGCCGACCTCGGCGCGGGGTGGTTCGAGGGGCTTACGCTCAAAAACCGCTACGGGCTTATCGCGCGGCTGTCGCTCTGGGAAAGTCTGGACGAGTATATAAAGTCGCTCGACGACGAGGAGTTCAAACGGGCTTTGGTGTTCCTGCGCCGCGCTTTTGCGGATTTCTCCTCCGCCGAAAAGGACAGCATTGCGGAAAATCTCGGTGAAATATGGGGCTTAAACGGCGCGGAGGTAAGCGAGGCGGTCAACGCCGTTCTCGATACCGCTTCACAGGAGCAGATAGCGGGTCTGGACGATTTCGATTTCGATATCTGACGGGGGTATAATATGACGAAAAAACGTCTTGACAGAGATCTGAAATGGGGACTTCAGGGCTTCCCCTATTATCAGATGAGAATGGACGAAGAGGAATTTCACGGGCTTGTAAGCATAATTGACTTGATAGACGGCGGTTTCATCTTCTGGGAAAAGCCCAAGGCGGGAAAAATTCCGGTATGCGGCAAAGGAATGATATGGCTTCAGCTGATACCCGACGGTAAGCACAGGGCGATAACAGCGAAATTTCTCCCCGCCTCACGCACCGTCGGGGGAGTAAAATATTCAAAATCCGTTTCGGTATGGTACGTCGACGTTATCGAGGACTGGGGGTACGACGAGGATAATGTAGCTTATTTCACCGATATGTATCTGGACGTGATATTCGATATTGAGGGTGACGTGATAACGGAAGACCGCGACGAGTTGGACGCGGCGTACAGTTCGGGAGAGCTGTCCGAGGAGCAGTATAAAAGGGCTATCGAGGAGGGCAAGGCGATAGTTTCCGAGCTTTGCGCGGACGCGGAAAAAACACAGAAGCGGTGCGAGGATATTCTGGCGCTTGCGCTGAATAGAATTGAAAATAACGATAACGTTTTCAAGAAAAATGTGCAATAGGATAACGCGCGGAACGAGGGATAACCAAAATGGAAATACTGAAAAAAGGCGGAACTCTGCGCTTCTGGGGCGATTGGTTCGGCAAGACCCTATGATAATTTTCACCGCTCCGTAAGCGCGGAGCTTGACGGAGGCGTGCTGACCATACGCTTCGACGGCGGAGAAAAATGCGTCGTTTTCAGCCCGTCGTGAATAGTCAATGAGCCGGATATTTTCCGCGTTGAGCGCGCCGAAAAGATCATCTGGAAATGGTATAAATACGGAGAAAAACAGACTTCCGAAACTCTGTGTAAAAGGGAGTATACCCGCGAAGGAGATACCGTTTCCGTCAAGCGCACGGGCGAGGTCGTGTCCGACCAAAAAAACGTTGACGCGGACAAATGCGCGTTGGAATTATGCTGAATATTATGTCAGGTCGGCAGATTTGAACTTTATCGGAGGAATTATGGAAGTTATATGCGGGGTTCGAGATGATATTGACTTATGGATGAAGTTGGTTCGCGAGGTTAGTCCTGTATTTCCCGGGCTTGAAACCGAGGAAGCACTGGAGGAACATAAAAATACCGTTATGAGATTTATGGGCGAAAAGCGGGCGCTGTGCGTAAAAAAGGACGGTGAGATAGCAGGCGTTCTGCTGTTTTCGGTAAAGCATAATATGATTTGCTGTCTTGCGGTATCTCCCGCGCGCAGAAAAGAGGGCATAGCCTCCGCTCTGCTGGCGGCGGCTATGGAGCGGCTTGATACAAGCCGCGATATAACCGTGACGACGTTTCGCGAGGGCGACAAAAAGGGCGCAGCTCCGAGAGCGTTATACAAGAAATTTGGGTTTAAAGAGGGAGAACTTGTCGAAGAGTTTGGTTATCCGAATCAGGTTTTCGTGCTGTCTCCGAAAACGTAACGGAGGGGAAAATGAAAATCGAAAGATGTACCAAAAACGCTTTTACGGTGATAGGAAAAGAGGGTTCAACCAAGGACGGCGAGGGATTTATCGGGCGGCTCTGGGAGGAGGCTAACTCCCGCTTCGGCGAGATAGCCTGCCTTGTCAAAAAGGACGAAAGCGGGGCTATGTGCGGGATATGGGGCGCTATGTCCGATTTTTCACGCTCCTTTAAGCCGTGGAAGGATTTCAGCGAGGGGCTGTACCTTGCGGGCGCAGAGTGCAAGGACGGCGCGGAAGCCCCCGATGGCTGGGTAAAATGGGTGATTCCCGCCTATGAGTATCTTTATGTCGAGTGCGAAAGCGAGAACACTTTTTCCGATATGATACTATATCTCAAGGACAACGATATCGCGCTTGCGGGTGCTGTGCATGATTTTACCTGTCCGAGGACAGGAAAAGCATATATGTTCTTCCCGATAAAGAGGCTTTGATGATGAAATTCTTGAATAAATATAAGGCGGGCTTTGAGATATGGGGTCTGGCGCTGTTTCTGCTTGTAATGATACCGAATTTTATTTGGTTTGGCGCTCCCGCCCCAAATGATGTGCTGAGAGCCGATTCGGTTACACCAATAACGGATATGATAGCTTCCGTTTGTCAGGTGATATTTGTCGCGGCGCTGTGCTTTATAACCCGCAAAGACCGTGAAAAATTAAAAATCAACCTTCTCACGTCAGCCGTTATCTGCTGTCTGCTGATATATTTCGCGGGGTGGGTATTTTATTACGGCGGATATGCCGGAATGCCCGTAATAACTGCCTTGACGCTTCCGCCCTGCCTTGCGTTCGTGATGTTTGCGCTGGACAGGAAAAACTTTTTTGCGGCAATTCCCGCCGTTGTTTTTACGGTTTGCCATTGTATTTACGGGATAGTTAATTTTATTATATGACCCGTATTTTGTTAAGGAGAATTTATGGAACATACACAGGAATTACAGCGCTGGCGGCTTATCCTCGGACAGGAGAGCGACAAGCGGCTTTCGGGAATGAATATGCCCGCATTGTCTGATGAGCAGGACTTAATGGATAAAGCGCTTGCGGCAATATACAACAAAAGCGAGATGGGCGGCTTCGGCAGTGGGAGCGGCGGATCGGGAGCGGGGCACGGACCTTCAAACCCGCAGATTTCCCGTTGGCTTGGCGACGTGCGTACGTTGTTTGACAAGGAGCTTGTAAAGGTTATTCAGAACGACGCCATGAACCGCTGCGGTCTGAAGCAGCTCATTTTTGAGCCGGAGCTTCTGGAAAACACCGAGCCGGACATAAATCTTGCTTCCACAATTCTTACCCTTAAGGAAATGATACCCAAGCGCTCCAAGGACAGCGTGCGGGCGTTTATCCGCAAGATAGTGGAGGACATAAACCGCCTTCTGGAGCAGGATATCCGCCGCGCGGTCACCGCAGCGGTAAACAAGCGCGCTCACTCCCCGATACCGTCCGCGGCGGCTCTGGATTATAAAATGACTATCAGCCGCAATATGAAGCATTATTCTCCGACGCTTAAGACCATAGTACCAGAGCATTTTTATTTTTTCGACCGCACTTCCACCACCGCGGCGAATAAATGGACGGTCATTCTCGACATAGACCAGAGTGGCTCGATGGGTGAATCGGTAATATATTCCTCGGTTATAAGCTGTATTCTTGCGAGCATGAGCGCCCTGAAAACGCGGATAGTCGCTTTTGACACCAATATCGTTGACCTTACCGAAAAAAGCGATGACCCTGTCGATCTGCTGTACGGATTTCAGCTCGGCGGGGGAACTGATATTGACAAATCGGTGATATACTGTCAGCAGTTTATAGAGAACCCGAAAAAGACGCTCTTTTTTCTCATTTCGGACCTTATGGAGGGCGGAAACCGCGCCGCGTTCGTCCGCAGAATGGAGGAAATGAAAGCGTCGGGCGTTACGGTGGTGTGTCTGCTGGCGCTCGCCGACAGAGGAAAGCCTTACTGCGACGAGCAGATGGCGCAGAAGCTGTCGGGATTTGGCATACCCTGCTTCGCCTGCACCCCGCAGAAGCTTCCCGAGCTTCTGGAGCGCGTATTAAAGGGGCAAGAGCTTACCGATTTTGTGAAGTCCTTGGAGGGAAAGAAAAAATGACTTTGAGCGTGCCTAAAGCACGCTCAATGCTGTATTAAGGATTGAGCCAAAGCAAATCACTTAAATTTGAATTTTCCGCACCACTTCACTCGCCTTTTACGGGTTCTGTCAGCCTCAAAATAAGTACTGTACTTATAAAGAAAATTCTTGCAGCACATTGACACGTTAGCACGTCTTTCCGCGGGCATGCATAATGTTTTTGCAAACGCTGTTAAGCTGAAAAAGCTGTTGAAATTGCCTTTTTGTCCGAAAATTGCCGTTCCCGTCAAAAATGCTTTAAGATAAGACCGCACATTCCAAAAATGAGGACGTGATTTGCAAATATCGGCAAAATCACTGTTGACAAAGCGGGGATTTTGATGTATAATATAAGTTGAGTATTTATGTAACCCTAAACGTTTATAAAAGAAAGGGAATATATCCAATGGGTATTATAAAATCAATTTTCGGAACCTATTCTTCAAGAGAACTGAAACGGATCGAGCCGATAAAGCAGGCGGTAATCAATCTGGAAGATAAATACAAGGCAATGCCTGACGCGGAGCTGAAGCAGCAAACGGGTATCCTTAAGGACAGGCTGGCGGCAGGTGAAACGCTGGACGATATTCTGCCTGACGCGTTTGCGGTGTGCCGCGAGGCTTCGGACAGGGTTATTGGTATACGCCATTATCCCGTTCAGATAATTGGCGGTATAGTGCTTCATCAAGGACGTATCGCGGAAATGAGAACGGGCGAGGGCAAGACGTTTGTCGCGAGCCTGCCGTCTTACCTCAATGCGCTTACCGGAAACGGAGTTCATATCGTAACGGTAAATGACTACCTCGCAAAGCGTGACAGTGAGCTTATGGCAAAGGTTCACCGCTTTCTGGGGCTTACGGTGGGACTTATCATTCACGATATGGACAACGATCAGCGCCGCGCGGCATACGCCTGCGACATAACCTACGCTACCAACAACGAACTGGGCTTCGATTATCTGCGCGATAATATGTGCATGTATAAAAAGGACAAGGTTCAGCGCGCGCCCAATTTTGCCATTGTGGACGAGGTGGACTCCATTCTCATAGACGAGGCGAGAACCCCGCTTATTATTTCGGGACGCGGTGAGAAATCCACCGATCTTTACGAAAAGGCGGACAAGTTTGCCAAAACGCTCACCATGAACAAGGTGGTGGAGCTGGATTCCAAGGAGGACTATGAGGATACCCTGGAGGGCGACTATATCATAGATGAAAAGGCTAAGACCTGTAACCTTCTTCCAAGCGGCGTGGCTAAGGCGGAAAATTATTTCGGCGTGGAAAACCTCATGGATCCTGACAATATTACGCTGCTGCACCACATAAATCAGGCTATCCGCGCAAACGGCATCATGAAACTGGACGTTGACTATGTTGTCAAGGACGGAGAAATAATCATTGTCGATGAGAGCACGGGACGTCTGATGTTCGGGCGGCGCTACAACGAGGGTCTGCACCAGGCTATCGAAGCCAAGGAGGGCGTTAAAGTAAACCGCGAGAGCAAGACGCTCGCGACCATCACCTTCCAGAATTTCTTCCGCTTGTATCAGAAGCTGTCGGGCATGACCGGTACTGCAATGACTGAGGAGGACGAGTTCCGTCAGATTTATTCGCTTGACGTTATCGAGATACCCACAAACAAGCCCGTTATCCGCAAGGACAATCAAGATCAAGTATACAAAAACGTTCGCGGAAAGCTCAAAGCGGTCTGCGATCAGGTGGAGGAATGCCACAAGAAAGGTCAGCCCGTGCTTGTGGGTACGGTCACCATAGAGAAGTCGGAGCAGCTCTCCAAGCTGCTTAAAGCACGCGGGATAAAGCATGAGGTACTCAACGCGAAAAACCATGAGCGCGAGGCGGAGATAATCGCGCAGGCAGGCAAGAAGAACGCCGTTACCATCGCCACCAACATGGCGGGACGCGGTACAGATATCAAGCTGGGCGGTAATGCGGAGTATTTGGCTATCGCTGAAATGAAGCGCCTCGGATACGAGGAGAGCGTTATACAGGAGGCTACTGGCTTTGCCGATACCGATGACGAAACGGTTATTGAGGCGCGGCAGAAGTATCAGGAGCTGAACAGGAAATTTGAGGAGAAGATAAAGCCCGAGGCGGACGAAGTGCGCGAGGCAGGCGGTCTGTTCATTATTGGTACGGAGCGCCATGAGAGCCGCCGTATCGACAACCAGCTGCGCGGGCGCTCCGGTCGTCAGGGTGACCCCGGTGAGAGCCGCTTCTATATCTCGCTTGAAGACGACCTTATGAGATTGTTCGGCGGTGACAGGGTTCAGCGCTTCATGGAAACCATGAATTTTGACGAGAATATGCCCATTGAAGCGCCCTTCCTTTCGGGAACAATAGAATCTGCCCAGAAGAAAATTGAGGCACGCAACTTTGCCATACGCAAAAATGTTTTGGATTTCGACGACGTTATGTCGCAGCAGCGCACCACTATCTATTCGCAGCGCTCCAAGGTGCTTGACGGTGAGGACATCAGCGCGAACATTCAGAACATGATGATGCAAAATATTGAGGAAACGGTAAGCATGTACTGCTCCGACGCCGCTGCTGACAACTGGAATCTGGACGGTCTGCGGGCGCATTACCTTAATCTTTTCGTTATGGATACCGATCTGCGCTACACCGCCGAGGAGCTTAACGAGATAACCAAGGAGGACGTGGTCGATTTCATCAAGGAGCGCGCGCAGATGATCTACAAGGTGCGCGAGCAGGATATGGGCTCGCCCGCCATGCGCGAGGTGGAGCGTGTCTGCCTGCTTAAGGTGGTTGACAGGCACTGGGAGGATCATATCGACGCAATGGACGAGCTTAAGCACGGTATGTACCTGAGAAGCTACGCGCAGAGAAACCCCGTTGAGGAATACCGCTTCGAGGGCTTTGCGATGTTCGACGAGATGATAGCGGCAATTCGCGAGGAAACGGTGCGCCTTGTGCTTACGATACCCGTAAAGGTGGAACGCCCGATCCAGCGTGAGCAGGTGATGAAGCCCGATGCACCCAATGCGGGGTCGACTACTCCGTACCGTTCCGATAAAAAGGTGGGGCGCAATGACCCCTGCCCCTGCGGAAGCGGAAAGAAATACAAAAACTGCTGCGGCAAAAACGAACAAAACGAGGGTTAGAGGTTAGGCAGGAACGCAACTATGATGCTTGATGAGATAAAAAATGAGCTTACAGGTCATATAATTCCGTTCTGGAACAGTCTGAGAGACGATATGAACGGCGGCTTTAAGGGATTTATGGACAGCGCCCTTAATGTTGACGAAAAAGGGGAAAAAGGGGTAATTCTCCATTCGAGAATACTCTGGTTTTACTCCAACGCGTATATGGAGCTTAAGGATGCTGCACTGTTGGACAACGCGCGCCACGTCTATGAATTCCTGACGAAACGCTGTGTTGATAAGGAGTTCGGCGGTGTGTATTGGTCGATGAATTATGATGGAAGTGTCAAAGAGGATATAAAGCACACCTACTGTCAGGCGTTTTTCATCTACGCTCTGGCAAGCTACTACCGCGCAAGCGGCGATAAGGACGCACTTAAGCTGGCATATGAGGTTTTTGACCTTGTGGAGAAGTATGCGACGGACGATGTGGCATACCTTGAAAAGCTCTCCCGCGACTGGAAAACCGAGCTTGCCAACGATGAGCTGTCAGAAAACGGGCTTATGGCGGACAAGACCATGAACACCGTGCTACATCTTATGGAGGCGTACACTGAGCTGTACCTCGCCGACCGCAGCTCGCGTGTTCTGGAGCGGCTGAAGTTCCAGGTTGACGTGACCTATAACAAAATCTTCGATAAACGGGGAAGCAAGCTCCTGGTCTTTTTTGACAAAGAGCTTAACGTTATCGGCAACGTTCACTCCTACGGGCACGATATTGAGGCGACGTGGCTTATCGACCGTGCCTGCGAGGTCATAGGCGACGCGGCTTTGACGGAAAAATTCGCGGCGATGAACAGTGCGATAGTGGAAAATATTGCGAAAATCGCTTATGATAAGCCAAGCGGTTCGCTGCTGAACGAAAGCGACAACGGCATTGTGAACACATGGCGCATCTGGTGGGTACAGGCTGAAAGCGTTGTGGGCTTTCTGAACGCATGGCAGAAGGGTTACGGCGGGGAAGAGTACTTCGGAATTGCTGAAAGTATTTGGAATTACATTCGCGAAAACATTGTTGATAGCCGCGAGGGTGGAGAGTGGTTCTCGCAGGTGGACTCTGATGGAAATTATGCTGAATTTAAGCCTGCTGTTGACCCATGGAAGTGTCCATATCACAATGGAAGAATGTGCCTTGAAGTTATAAGGAGGCTTACCGCGGGATAAACCGCGGAGGTAGAAAGGGCGGTTTTTATGAAAAAGAAATGTGCCGCGATGCTGCTTGCGTTTTCGCTTTTGCTGACCTCCTGTGCGGGAAAAAGCGCGGATGAGGAAATAAAGCTGCCGATTTACGGTGCGGACGAGATCAGCTTCGAGATCGCCGAAGCGAAATATATGGATATTTCGGAAACAACTGCGCTGGGCGTTACGGTGGGTTACCCTTATTCTGTTTACCTGACGTATCCCGCGGAGGCATCTGTTACGTTTTTTGATATAACAAACGGCGATATTGTTACGGAAGGACAGATTTTGGCGCAGCTGGATTCTTCTGATCTGGATTACGAAATTAACAATCAAAAAACTGCGCTAAACGCTGCTTATAACGCATCTCTTTCGGGAGGAACAGCGGCAGCGCTTCAGTATCAGATTGAACAGTCGCGGCTTGATATGCTGCTTGCCGAAAAGGAAGCCTATACCATTCGTGCTCCGTTTGACGGGATAGTGACATCTGTCACCCGTGCTACTGAGGGAGCGATAGTCGCAGCGGGAGATTTGTGCTGTGCGATTTCGGAGGAGAACAGGGCGTGCATTTATGTAGAGGGCGGCGAAGCGGCTAATTTTCGTTTCGGGCAGCAGGTGCAGGTAAAGCTTGATAACGTGACATATGACGCAACAGTGGTGGAAGCTCCCGATATTGCACCCGCGACAGCAACGAGCGTCAATGTGGCTATGTTTGACTTGGGCGATGGAGTTATGGAGAAGATATGGGAAGAAAACTCTATGGCGATATCCGCTGGTTGGGCTACGGTCTATGTGACAGAGAGCAGGAAAAATGTGCTTGCAGTTCCGGATGCTGCGATTAAGTCCGTCGGTACTGACCATTATGTAACGATGGTAGACGGTGACGAGCGCTTTCGTTTAAATGTAACGATAGGAAAGCAGCTTGGCGGCTATACTGAAATTCTCAATGGAATATCCGAAGGCGATATTGTTATGGCGCAGGGAAGCGGTGTTTTTTCCTCCGCAAATGAAAACGAAGAAGAACCTGGTGACTGGAACTGGGAATAGATTAAAACTGTGAATTAAGCAACCGCCCGATTTACTCGGGCGGTCTTATTTTTATCTTATTTCAATTTAAGGGTTTCTGTACTACGCCTTCATGCGCTTTTTGTAGTCCTCCTTGATCCTTTCGAGAGCCACTGCGTCCTCCTTGCGCTTTGCGCGCGCCTGATCCTGAATAGCCTGCACCTCGTCGATACCCGAAACGATAGTTTCCCAAGTATGCTGGAGAGTTTCAACCTTTATAGAGGAGTTGGCTGCCATTGCCGCAACCATTTTGGACTGCTCTACGGTGTTTTGCGCGTTCTTTATCAGCAGCTCGTTTGTCTTTTCGTCAAGCGCCTTAAGAGATTCCGCCTGAATACGCTGTCGCTTAAGCATTATTGCCTGCGCGAGAGACTGTTTGAACACAGGCATGGTGATAATAAACGCAGAATTTATCTTGCGCACAAGATTTAAATTGGAGTACTCCATGGTTTTGAGCATTGGAACGGTTTGGAGCGCTACATTTTCCGCCACCTTTAGGTCCATTACCCTTTGGTCGAGTATCTCTCTCATCTGCTGGAGATTGGACAAGTCCATGCGGATAGTGCCGTCGTCGGGGTTCTCGGCAACCTTCTTCTGGTACTGGTCGATAAAGCTGTCCAGCTCTTTGACCGCCTGCTCGCCCGCCATGATATACTTTACAAGTTCCTGATAATAGCCGATATTCGCGTCGTACATGTTATCCAGTTTGGTATTTGCGGATTCAATTTCACTTTCATATTGCTTAAGCTGAACATATATCTTGTCTATTTCCTTTCCCATAGTATCGTATTTGCTGAGTATCTTATCCAGCTTTTTCTTAAGATTGCCGAAAAAGGTGGGCTTGTCGTCCGCCTCCAACTCCTTGATGTCAAACTGATCCATGATAGCCGCGAGATTTCTCAACATAACACCCGTGTCGTTTATTTGCTGAATACTCATGGAGTTGAGCACTTGGTCAGAAGCCTGCGATATCTGCTCTGCCGCCTCCGCACCGAATTTAACAATAGTATTGCTGTCGTTAACGTTGATGGTGGATACAAGAGCGTCTATCTCCGCACTGGTAGCAAGCTTCTGCTTTATCTCATCGGTCTTTACCACAATATTGAAATTTTTAACTTCTTCAATTTTCGCTTGCATAGCTTGATCGCTCTTTACTCCCACTACTGTTGCTGTGGCTTCGATTTCTGTTGTCGGCTGCACCTGCTGTGCGCCGGGTGTAAACTGTAATCCCATAATGATATTTCCTTCCTGACAATGTTTGCTTGGAGATCAAACAACTGTCAATGCTTTCCGAACAGCTTTCCGAAAAAGCCGCCGTTTCTATCCTCGGAGGGTATCTTAAATTTCGGAACCTCCATATTGTACATAAATTCGTTCATTATATGCTCCTCAAACGCCTCACCTTTTATAAAGGTTTCAATGTTTTTATAACCGGTGGGCGTATATACAAGCACATCAAAGCCTATCAGATTGCACAGCACTATCCTTATGCACTCCTCTTCGGTAAAGGTATCCTCCACCGAGTCTATGATGACCAGCTTCGGTATCTGCCGCGTAAAGTCGAAGTGCTGAAGCAGCTTCAGAAAATCCTTGTCAAGGCTCAGCCCGTAGTGGATAACACTGCACATAAGATAATCCCGCTCCATTTTCAAAAATCCGCTGTCAGCAGTTTCCTGAATCTTGTAAAACAGCAGATCCTGAAGCCTGTCGGGGAGATAGCTGTATTTGTTAAGCGTGCTGGATTTCAGCTTTTCCGCATCGATTTTCCCGTTGCGGTAAAAGCTGCGGTATACCGACAGGTCAAGATTTCCGCTCATGTTTTGCCCTTGCTTTTTAACGTAAATAAGCGTGTCGGGTGTAAGCCGCGAACGTATCTCTTCCCAGTATTCCCCGATTTTTCCGTCAGTAACTCCGCTTATTTTGGCAAATATATTGGGAATCGTTACAAGGTTACCAGATGTTGCAAAACCGGTTCGGAATTTCGCATCCTGCCGCCACAGTATCCCTATTTCCTCATAAGTGGTTTTAAGGGTGAGCGACTGACTGTTGGGAAACTGAAAGCTTCTGAAAACGCCAGCGTCGCCGCCGTAGAGCATTGTGTCAAGCTCTCGCTCTGCCGAATACGCGACGGTTGCCATCTTCATTTTTATCGGCTTGTCGGGATAGCTGCCGCTTTCTTTTGATTCTGGCAGCTGGAATATCTGCATACGACCGTCAAGATTTTTTCCGACTGTCATGTCAAGCATTTTTCTGTTAGGCGTGATATAAACCACATCAAAGCCGCATTTCGACATGAAATTCAGAAAATACAGCTCTGACTGCGAGATATCTCCGTAATACAGAATGATCGGGATATCCTCATACTGCACCGCGTATTTCCGCGCTTGCGTGCAGCGGTACAGCCATGTGATAAGCTTGTTGCCGTAATTCAGCGTTACCGTCTGGTTTCCGTTATCAAGGGCGTTCAGAAGTTCTCTGAGCGCGTTCCGCGCGAGCGCGGTGCGCGTACTGTCGCCGTTCAGTTTTATCTGAAGCGCCAGTGAATCTATCATTTCCGCGGTACTGTTGCGGGATATCCCGCCGAGCGACTTTGCCTCCTCCGCGGTGGGGTTAGTCAGCGGCTTTTCTATAAAAATAAGCTGCTTTTTTATCCCTGCGAATTTCTCCTTAAACTGTACCAGCATATTATTGTAAATGGTCTCGTCGTTATAGCCGATAAGCGCCGCGCAGTATACGGGGATATCCCCGTCTTCGGTATAGACCCCGCCGCTTTTGATGACGCGGCTTTTTCTGTCCTTGAGAATATCCTCGAACATACCCGCCGCGGTGGTTTCAAGGCGCTTTATCTTTCCGCTGACCCGTTCCCCTGCCGTTCTCATTTCCGCAAGCTGTGCTTCCTTAGACAGATCCAGCGCTCCGAAATCAATGCGTATTGGTGCTGACAGTCTGCCCGAATGGATTGTTACCTTATCTTTATATGCGAAGCTCTCAAAATCCTTGTCTTGTCCATAACTTACCAGCGTTACCGATACCCCCGCAAGACTCATCATGTACATAAGGTACATCTCTTTAAGCCCCGCTGCCCCTATATAAAAGAAGGTTTTTGGCTTGGCTGAAAGGTACTTCATAAGCCAGCACATTTCGACAAAGCAGGTGTTTTTTTTATTTATTCCACAGTCGGAAACAGCTTTTGCAAACACCTCGGATACCGCGCCGCTGTCTGCTGTAAGCCTGTTCGCGCTCAGCCACGAGTCAAGTCCCCTCTTTATAGCCGCCGCGTCCTCAAAGTTCTCCGCCACATAGGGCGCGGCGCGTGATATTTCATCGGTGGTTGCTGCGGGGAGCTTATCCTTGAAAAAAAGTCCGCTTTTTTGCGCCGAGATAAAATTATTTATTAAAAAGCCGCGAAAAACATCGGCATTTTCATATCCGACATATCTCGCAAACTCTTGTGTTGACATCTTTTATAATTCCTCCCCTCGGGAAGATTTTCTTTAAACGTCGCGGGCTTAATCGCGATATGCCCGACGTAGGAAGCTGCCACATAGCTTCCGTTGTTTTATTCCTCCACTTCTATGCCGTAACGGTTGCACAGCTTAGCCATTCCGTTACGGTAGCCCGCCCCGACCGCGGACAGCTTCCATTCGCCCTTATACAGGTAAAACTCCATAGCCACAGCGGTTGTCTCGTCGGTAAGTCTGTCCATCGTGAAGGATATCCTTTCCGCGCCGTTTGCAACAATTGAAATTTTCGGCGCTTTTACCAGACTGAAATTGTTAGAGTAGTTTCCCGCATAAATCGAATAGGCAAGCGCTATCTTCTGCACGCGGTAGTCAGTCTTGTCAAAATCTATTTCCAAATGACCGTCATTGGGGAAATATCTTATGTCACCCCGTTCACTGCTTTCATTCCCGAAGAATATCAGTCCGCTGTCTCCGAAGGAGCGTTCGCTGCCGTCGAGCATGAAAATATAAGGATCTATGTCGATATTGTTAGGTTTGGTGCAGGTGAAATAGATCTCGCATTTTGTACCAATATACTGATACAGCGATACGCGCTGCCCCATTCTCATTTCAAGAAGCGGCATGTCGTAAAGCGGAGCAGGTGAAATGACCGATATTACATCAGTTACCGGCGCTGCGGTCATGGAAGACATGCTTTCGTTTTTTTTGGGAATGACTGCTGTGGACGTAACCTCAGAAAAATCCCTTTCGGGCGCTGTATAGACACATTTTCCGCTGATTGCAGAGATGCTTCCGTCCGTCCTGCCCATCAGATATATCCGCCGCGTGAATTGGGATTTGAACAGCAGCTCTGCATAAAGCACCGTGTGGTCACCTATACCTCTTACGGACATCGCGACGTCGTTCCTGCCCGCTTCCAGCAGCTTGGGAGATATGGTAACCCCAGGAGTCCCGCATACGACCTCGGTTTTCGCAGGCACGTTCACCGTCATCTTAAAGCTGTTTTCGGCATCGGGAGCGAAAGTTCCCAATTCAATTGTACGCGGGACGTCAAAATAACCATCTTCCGCGCCAAAGCCCTTTACACCGCCCTGAACCTCCACATTTTTAACAAACACGGGAAAGTTCGCGGCGATAGCTGTGTCACGCACGTCGCCCTCGGTAAGCTCCACGCGCAGCTCTTCAATAGCCGCGCCCTGAGCAGTCACCTCTATCACGCTGCCGCGCTTTGCCCATATGGTGGTATCCTTTCCTACAAGGCGAATAGGCTTTGTTATATATATGGGTCCCTCAAACTCGCCCGCGGGCAGCATTGCCGTGCCGCCATGGGGGGTCCTCAGTATTATGTCATTTATATTGTCAGCCATTGTTTCCCCTTATTTAAATTTGAAATTTTCCGCGACCCGCCCGCCACGGCTCACTCCGCTTTGCTCCGATACACCGCGTCAGGCTCTCGCGGAAAATTTCCTGCGTGGGCGATATGTTGCATTTTTTGAGCGTTGCTTTTGCTCCTCACTTAATTATATTGTTCAACCAATTTTTGGTGCGCCTTTATGCTTGACATAAATTCCGCTCTGCGCCGAAGGCGCACCAAAATCATTCATTATCCCTTACAATTATACATTAACTCCGTAGCTTCTGCAAAGGGCTTCAAGACCGCCCTGATAGCCCGCCGCAACCGCGTTGAACTTCCAGTCGCCGTTATAGCGGTAAATTTCGCATACGACAAGCGCGGTTTCGATGGAAAACTCCTCAACCAGATCGAAGCGGAGAACTTCCTCGCCGTTCACGTCATCGGGAGTGTCAATTTTAACGACCCTTACATAGGAGTTGGACACCTGACCGAAATTCTGATTTTTCTGCTGAGCGTCGAAAATCGTTACTGTAACCGCGATTTTCTCAATTTCCGCGGGTATCTTTGTGAAATCTATGATAATAGCCTCGTCATCGCCGTCGCCGTCGCCCGTACGGTTGTCGCCGGTGTGTACTACCGCACCGTTTCTTGCGGTTAGGTTGTTGTAGAATACAAAGTCCTCGTCCTTAAGAACTTTTCCGTTAGCGCCCAGCAGGAATACGCAAGCGTCAAGGTCGAAATCCTGACCGCCGTCGTATCTGTTTACGTCCCAGCCGAGGCCTATTCTTGCCATAGTTACCGATTTGTCCAGACTTACGCGCTGACCTTTAGAAAGATTTACTGCCATTTTATTTTCCTCCTGAAATAATATTATCTGTGCAATGCACATGGTTTTTATTTGCGGCTTAGCGGTGCCCTGCGGCGGAGTTGGTATCCGACGCAGAGGAAATACCGCAGTGTCAGCCGGATTTAGTTATCAACCGTTTTTTGTACCAACAACGGATTTTCTGATGAGATCTATGGGAATAATCGAAATACCCATTACCAGCACTACCAGCCATTCTGTAACATTCAGACCATAGCCGCCGAGTATCGCTCCGCCGAGGTAGGTCATGATCACCTGAACAACGGCGATAATGCCGAATACGGTCAAAAATCCTTTGTTTTTGCCGAGGTTATCAAACAGGTTCATTCTGTCCGTTCTTGCGTTAAAGGCGTTGAATACCGCTATAAAGATAAAGAACGCGAAATAAGCGGTATGGAGATACGCATGGGCTTCACCCATTATATTCGATTCGCGTATCAGTCCCCAGCTTTCAAGAATACTGGTTTCGGGCGTAAGCTCGCTTGCGGGCAGAGAACCGAGCAGAAGCAGAGCCAGTGAGAGAATAAACGTCCAGCCCGCGCCGGTGATTATCTGCGACATCATGTTTTTGCTGATTATCGGCTCGTTTCTGCGCTTGGGCTTTTCTTTCATAAAGCGTGTGAGCGCAGGTTCGCCGCCGAATGCCAGCGCCGCAAGGGTATCCATAACAAGGTTTACCCACAGGATTTGTATTACCGAAAGCGGATTTGCCAGATTGAGCAGCGGGCAGATAAAGGATATCAGTACTGCGGCCACGTTTATGGTCAGCTGGAATACGATAAATTTGCGTATAGAGTTAAATATGGTGCGCCCGTAGAGTATCGCGCGGTCGATGGAGTTGAAGTTGTCGTCCAAGATAACTATATCCGAAGCCTCTTTCGCGACTTCCGTGCCGCCGCCCATTGCGAAGCCCACGTCTGCTTTTTTCAGCGCGGGGGAGTCGTTCACGCCGTCGCCTGTCATGCCCGCCACAAGGTCAAGCTCCTGCGCCAGACGCACAAGCCGGCTCTTGTCGGAGGGGAGCGCTCTCGCGATAACGCGGATATCCCTGAGCTTCGATTTTATCTCATCGTCGGATAGCTTAGCCAGCTCGTCGGAGGTCAGCACCACGTCGCTTTCCTTTTCCAACAGCCCCGCTTCCTTGGCGATAGCTACGGCGGTTTCCTTACGGTCGCCCGTTATCATTACCACCTGAACGCCCGCGCCCTTTACCTCGTTAATTGCGGTTACGGACTCGGGGCGTACTTCGTCGCGGATACCAACAACCCCGACCAGCGTCCAGTTGTTGCCCGCGGGAAGAGCGTCATCGCCGAGGGAATCCTCGCTTGTCGCCAGTGCCAGCACTCTTATCGCGCGGTTCGCAAGCTCGTCTATCTTCTTGTTCAGCTCACTCATGGAGAATGGCAGCTTTGCGCCGTTTTCATCATAGTAGTGGGAGCACCGCTGCAATATCTTCTCGGGAGCGCCCTTTATAACCGAAAGACTGAACTCGCCCTCAACCTGGGTAGCCGAATATTTGTTTGTGGAGTTAAAGGGAATATTGCCCGTTTCGAGAACCTCCACACAGTCGGGCTCGTTCATGACATAGCCCAGTATTGCTCGCTCGGTGGCGTTTCCGCCGATAACTCTTCTGTCCTTGCCCTCGCCGCTTATCATGGAGAGCGTGTTGTGGCGCGCGGAAAGACACAGCAGCTTTTTCAGCTTGCCGTTTACGTCCGCGTAGGTCTTGTATTCGTTAACACCGCCGTCAATAAACGCAACAGCTTCCAGTTTGCCCTTGGTTATCGTTCCGGTCTTATCCGAGAAAAGGATATTCAGTGAGCCTGCGGTCTCTATGCCCGCGACTTTTCTTACAAGAACGTTGTCCTTGAGCATTTTGCCCATGTTCTGCGCTGAAACTATGGCGATCATAAGCGGCAGACCCTCGGGAACCGCCATAACTATGATGATTACCGCCAGCATAACCGCTTCTATTACCGCGTTGAGCAGCGCTACCCACTGGAATGTGCCGCCCACCATCAGGAAATTCTCCATCACGTTTCCGCCGGTATCTATAAATATGGTCTTGATAAGCATTGCGACCGCTATCGCGATACCGCCGATATAGCCGAATTTGCTTATCCCGCCCGCCAGCTTGCCGAGCTTTACCTTAAGAGGAGTGTCGCGGTCGTCGTCGGTCTGAAGCTCGCTTGCTATCTTTCCGTAAACAGACTTGTCGCCCACCACGGTGACCTGCATTACCGCATTGCCTGAGCATACCACCGCGCCGCGGTACACTTTATACTCGCTGTCGAAATTTGTGTTTTCGTCTGTATCCGTCCAGTCCTCGGGAACGGCGGTTTTCTTTGCCTCGCGGCTCTCGCCGTTAAGCACCGACTGGTCCACCTTGATATCCCCGTCGATTATAATTCCGTCCGCGGGTATCTTGTCGCCCGACTGGAGCAGTATTGCGTCGCCGACTACGATATCGTTTATCGCCACCTCGGAAATAACGCTGTTGCGGTACACCTTGCACATAATGCGCGAGGCTTCCTCCTGGAGCTTCTGGAAAGCGTTCTCGTTACGATACTCCGAAAATGTGGACACCAGAGTCGCCAGCATTATGGCGATGAAAATTCCGATAGGCTCATACCATTCGGGCGCGCCCTCCTCGATAAGTCCTACGCCGCCGAGTATAGCCAGCACCACATTGATGACTAGCGCGACGATCAATATTTTTATCATCGGGTCGCCGAGATTTCCCTTGAGCTTATCCCAGAAGCTTTCCGAAGCCTGCTCGGTCATGGCGTTGTCGCCGTATTTTGCCTTGCTTTCGGCGGCTTCCTTATCCGTTAAACCAAATTGTTTCATCTTTTTCTCCTTATTTTAAAAATTTTTCCGCACCGGCAGACTACGTTCGACTCAGCCTATATATGTCGATCTAAGCTGAATTATTTAAATTTGAAATTTTCCGCGACCCGCCTGAATGCACAACATTTCGCTTCTCTGCGTGTTGTGCATTCAGGCTCTCGCGAAAAATTTCCTGCGTCGACATTGCGTTGCATTAAATTTTTTCTACAAGCTGCGGCGAACTACGTTCGCCTACCGCGCTGTAAAATCTACGCTCCACTTCGTTCCGCCGCGCTTTCACAGCTTGCTGCGGAAAATCCCTGCGAGTGCGGAACACTGCGCCTTGCCTATGACGCTTTGGGTCAAAATCCGCGAAAATCAAATCCGTCGGCAAAGCCGACACATTAACTACCGATTATCAACTGACAGCCGTCAGCTTATCTGCACCTCGCACAGCAGCCCATTTTCGCGGTTCGTCATGCGGAACACCGTTCCGTCTTTAAGTTCAACGGCGCTTCCTTTGGGAACGAGCCGTCCCGTCGGAGAGGTCATGCCCTCTATGCCGTTGTTGACAAGCAGCCACATTCCGTTATAGCGGCATACATAAGCCCGCATATCGGTGCTTGCCTTTTCGTCGTTGTGGACGTTCGCCAGAACATGCCAGTCAAAAAGCGGTATATTGTTGTAAACCATTACTTCGCTTTTCTCGCGGAAAACGCCCTTTTTCCCCCGCATTTCGCTTTTGAACCCAAGCCGTATTATTTTATCCGCTGCGCGGGTCTTGCAGAATGGACAGACGGGATTGTTCTCGTCTCTCAGTATAAACCACTTCTTTTCGCACCTTGGGTTGGCGCAGGGGGTCAGCCTGTCCCATGCGCGGAGCAGTTCTCTTTCCCACTCCATGGCGGCGGGACGCTCCGAGGGGTTGTGAAGCCCGTCGACAAACGCTCTTATAAACAGACTTTCCAGTCCCCTTGACAGCGACTGTATGGTTACGTTAAGATCAGGTGGTCTGTTGGAGGTATCTTTGGGATTCTCTATAAATGTCGCCATCGGTCCCATGGCAAGAAAATCGTCCTTTTCGGCGCTTTCGGTGCTGTATATTTTGGGACCTATAAGCGGGTGTCTTAAAAACAGATATTCATATATCAGAACGGGCAGCGCGTGCAGATCGGTCTGCACACAGGGGAGCGCGCGGCGGCTGTCGTCATAGTTGTACTCCAGCGTAGCAAGCACTTCGGGGGCGATATACCCCGTCGTCCCGCACACCTCGGGAGCATACTTGTTCGGCACAACAAGCGAGTCAATATCGATTATCACCGCCGAGCCGCTTTTGGGGTCTATCAGCACATTGTTGTAAGACAGGTCGGAGTGCGCCAGCCCAGCTTGGTGCATACGCCGTATACCGCGCACCAGACTTGTCGCCGCTTTCAGCATCGTGCGGAAATCACCCAGCTCCGCGTTGTCCAGAAAGCGCCTGTTGCGCCCCGTAAACCAGTTGCTCTTCTTATCCTTTCCCTTAAGATTAAGAACGGTCGACGCGCCGTCGCCGAAAAAGAAATTCTGAGGGTAGGTCGGGCAGACTATGCCGAACTCGGGGCTTTTGACTATCCCCACGGGCCAGCAAAAGCGGTTTCTGAAATAATCCGCGGTTTTCTCGGTATTGCCGAGAGCGCCTCCGTCCGCCTCCGAGCGCGTGGGATTGTATATCCCGACAATAGTGCGTATGCGATCCTGCATGGCGATATTGTGAGCGTCGCGCGGGTTGTTGAAGAACTGCACGACGTACTTTCTGTCGGGGGTGAAGAAGGTGTGCTTCATGCCGCCGCGCGGAGCGTTCGCGTCAAAGATATATTCTATTGTTTCTCCGCTTTCCAGCACAGCAGTAAGGATTTCACCGCTATTCATGTCGTCTTGCCTTTCTCGATGTTGTAGCGCGTCATAAACCGCGTTCCTTTTCGTCCTTGGGCAGCCTTATGACGGTTATCGCCCTGTCGTCAAAGCTGCCGCGTTCGTTGTAGTTGTCCAGCCATACTCTCAGCCGCTCCTCGGGACTGTCGCCTATATTCATTCTGAATGCCTCAAGCGAGTGGCAGCGCAGCATTTCCCGCTTTTCCCACAGCGCGTTCATGGCGTTGGGGTCGTCGGGGTTCAGCAGCTGCTTGGCGTATTGCAGCGCAACGCTCTGCTGGCTCATGCTTACCGAGCGGTATCGTATCGGCGCGGGGTCCTCTCCCGCGGCAAGCTCTCCCGCCATCGGAAGTATCCCGTTAAGGCAAAGGTCGAGGTAAAGCCGCTTCATCATGGGCTGCGCGGGGAAATAATCGTCCGCCACTCCGTCGGTCATAAGCATTACTATGTCTGCAGAGCTTCTGCCCACACGGGTCTTGCCGCCTATTACTTCAGGTACAATATTCTTTTCAGAGATAAAATCGGTTTCTCCCGAAAATTTGCCGCTGTCGGCTTCGCCTATAAGCCGCAGACAATTTTCCGCGTTCGCTTCGGAATCTATGGTGCATATGCAGCCGTCGCCTATCTGAACTGATACCGTCAGCGTCTGCCGCGCGCCGTTTACATACAGCGGCACTGCCACCGCCGCCAGAAACGTGGCAGAAAGATCGGAGATCGCCGCGGGTCTGCCAAGCGCCTTGGTGTATTTTTCGTCCTCTGAAAGCTTCTTTAGCTCGTTTTGCTGTGCCGCGAAAGCTTCACGCGCGGAATCTCTCACAAGCGCCGCTATCATTCCGCAGCCCTCCATAAATTCGGGGGTGCTCATATCGGCGGAAAGTTTGGCTTTCAGTCCACTTTCATTCTTAAAAAGCTCGGTGAGCGAGTTTTTGAGAAATCCCGCCGCAGTCTCCGCGCATACCCTCGCGCCTATTCTCGACAGTGTTCTTGAGCCTGCGCCGTCGCAAACCACGCTTATTGCGCAGTCTTCGGTAAGCGCCGTTTCAAAATAGTCGTCGCAGTTTGTGCCGTCGTGCTTGTGCTTTTTGCCGCGTACTCTGGCACCGATTATCTCCGCAAAAGGCGCTTTTATACGCTTTTCGTGATATTCCGAGTGCTGCTCCGTCCCGTCATCAACGATGGATTTATATTGCCATATAGACGCGGTGTGCTCCATTACCTCGCGGTCGGAAAGATGCTTTTCCTCGGCGGGCTTGGCGGGAGCTTTACCCGGTTTCGGAGCGGGAACTGCCTGTGCTGCCGCTTTTCCCATTTCAGCGGTTTTTCCCGCAGGCTGCTTAGCTGCCTCAGGGGCGGGCTTAGAGGGAGACTTCTGCATTGGAATGCCTTCCTTTGCGGGAGCGACTTTAACAGGCGGTTCTGTTTTTGCAAGAACCGTCTTTGGCTTGCTTCGAGCGGTAACAGCCGCACCAACATGCTCTATCTGCTTGGGAAGCTCTTTTGCAGCGTTTTTGACTGCTGCCGTACCCGCCGCAAAATTTTCACCCGCCTTGTTAAGCGTGGAGTCAAAGACCTTTACCGCGTCGGAATAGAGCTTTGACGCACCCAAGGTCTGCTTTGCTCCGGCAGTGCTGTCCGCGGGCTTATCCGTTTCAGAAACCGCGATTTTGTCATGCGGAGGTTTAGGGCGCTCCTGCCAGACCAGCGTTTTGGCAGGTTCTTCAGGAACGTCCGCTTTGGGTTTGAGATCCGATTTTTCCATATATACCACCGTTTAAGGGACAATAACAAAGCCTTGAGGGGGAGGGGGAAGCTGAACAGCTTCGCCGGGCTTTGCGTCGATGCTGTTGGAGGAAACCTTAATAGAATCAGATACCCACGCGAAGAACTGAGCCATATCTCCCGCAGTAAGATTATTCATCATAAGAACGTTGTTTGTGATTTTTTTCAGTGTGTTGGAGTTTGCGTTCGCGCCCGCACCGCAGGCGATAACATTACCAATGGAAACGTCTTTGATGGCTTCTATTCCCTCGTCGATGTTATCGGTGGGGGCACCGTCCGTCAGCAGGAACACCAGCGGCTTCCAGTCGCCCTTCTGGGTATCGGTGGTGGTGCGTACTTCGTTTTTCACACAGTCCGCCAGCACCTTCAAAGCTCCGCCCAGAGCGGTTGCCCCGCCCGTTGAAAGCTGAGGTTCTTTAAATAGCATAAGTTCGGTCAGGGGAGTAACCTGACGCGCGCTGCTGTCAAAGGTTATTACAGAAAGGTAGGCAGTTTCAAGTGCCTTGGGGTCGCCCTTAAGTTCGCTTATAAGAGCCTTTATTCCCTGATTTACCGCCACAATGGGTTCTCCCGACATTGAGCCGCTGCAGTCCAGCAGCAGATAAACGGGCAGCCGTCTTATATAGTCCATTTGTTTTGCCTCCGTTTTTACCGCGCACAGCCACATTGTGCGGCAGTATAATTTGTTAATACGGAAAACCGTATTCATATTATATTATAAACAAAATTTGCCGATATGTCAAGAGTGAAATGGGAAGAATATACAAATTTTAATGTTGTTTAGATTTATTTTGTCGATTATATGTTATTGGGGTTGTTTTACTGGTATTGAAATTTTGATTTATAATATTTCGTTTCTATTATTGCGATAACTTTCTCTGCACGCGGGGCGGTTAGGGAAATTCTTTATAAATCATTTGATTCAATGCAGCATAACTTAACCGCATAAAATAGCCAATTTCAACTTTCCATAAAAGCATTGCGGGCTTTTGAATCCTTTTATGAAAGAGCTAAAAAAATTTATGATTCCCCTTGAAATCGGGGCGGGATTATGTTATAATTGACAGAGAGTGGGTATAGGCGGACTCGATCCGATACCCGATTTATAACTGACTATATGGAGGAATTGATTATGGCTGACATTCAAAAGATGTACGAGCTTTGGGTTGAAAAGGCAGTGGCTGATCCCGATCTTAAGGCAGAGCTTGCGGACGTTGCGGGGGACGAGGAAGGCAAGAATGATCGGTTTTATCGTGATCTGGAGTTCGGAACGGGCGGTCTGCGCGGCGTTATCGGTGCGGGAACCAACAGAATGAACGTGTATACAGTCAAAAAGGCTACGCAGGGTCTGGCGGAATATATTCTTTCGGGAGATGTAGAAAAGAGCGTAGCTATCGCATACGACAGCAGAATAAAGTCTGATTATTTCGCGAGAAGCGCAGCGGAGGTGCTTGCCGCGAACGGTATAAAAGTTTATATTTATAAGGAGCTTATGCCTACCCCCATGCTTTCGTGGGCGGTAAGACATCTGGGCTGCGGCGCGGGAATCGTTGTTACGGCAAGCCATAATCCCGCAAAGTATAACGGGTATAAGGTGTATGGCTCGGACGGCTGTCAGCTTACCCTTGACGCGGCGAATGCGGTGCTTTCAAGGATAAACAACATTGATATTTTCAGCGGCGTAAAGTCGGTTGACTTTGACAAGGCTGTTTCGGACGGCACGATAAATTATATTGGTGAGGACGTTATCGACGCTTATCTCGCTAAGGTAAAGGAACAGGGGCTTCACACCGATTTGGTGGCGCAGAGCGGACTAAAGGTGGTTTACACTCCGCTTAACGGAACGGGAAATAAGCCCGTACGCCGTATACTTAAGGAGATAGGCGTTA